>JAISQH010000362.1 GCA_031274385.1 Planctomycetaceae bacterium
TTAACATTAAATCGGCAGAGAGGAAGCCCAAAGGGGTCACTCTAAAATAGCCAGTGGTTTGCGGAGTACCGCAAACCGCAGGCTATTTTAGGATGACTCCGTTGGAGTCAGAAAGAAAAAATAACCCCGAATATTCAAGTGAAATAAAGTATATTAACTATTAACTATTAACTACTAACTGCGGTTACGATTTTTTGGGATTCCTCTTGCTTGGTGGGCGGGATGGTGGTATCTTTATTTTGTCGGGCGGGAATCAGAAAAATTCGGGAACGGCTGCCGTATTGTCCGTTTCATGTCCGTTTGAAAATATCATAACCCATTGATTTACAATGAAATATTTAATTACCGGAGGAGCAGGATTTATCGGTTCGAATCTTGCCCGATATGTTCTTGGTAAAGGTCACGAAGTGGTGGTTCTCGACAATTTCGCCACCGGAAAACGCGAAAATCTAACCGAAATTCAAAATCAAATCACACTCGTCGAAGGTGATATCCGAAACCGGAAAACTGTTGATCTTGCCGTACAAGGTTGCGCGGCAATCTTTCATGAAGGGGCATTGGGCTCGGTGCCGCGAAGTGTCGCCGATCCGGTCACTTCGCACGATGTGAACGTCAACGGAACACTCACTGTTCTCGAAGCCGCCCGCAACGCCGGAATCAAACGTGTTGTCTTTGCCGCTTCCAGCTCCGCTTACGGCGAACAACCGGAATCGCCCAAAATCGAAACAATGCCGGCTCTGCCCATCAGTCCGTATGCCGCAAGTAAAACGGCTTGCGAAGCCTATTTGCAAGCTTACGCCGCCGCCTTCGGGATGGAAACGGTCTCGTTGCGGTATTTCAATGTATTCGGTCCCCGACAAGACCCGTTTGGAGCGTACGCCGCCGTTATTCCGGCGTTCGTCAGTAAAATTCTTAAAAATGAACCGCCCCAAGTTTTCGGTGACGGCGAACAAACCCGTGACTTTTGTTATATCGAAAACGTCTGTTATGCCAACTGGCTCGCCGTTCACGCTCCGCCGGAAAATTGTAACGGCAGACCAATTAATATCGCCTGCAATGCCGCCGTCTCCTTGAACCAAATTCTCGGAAAATTAAAATCATTAATGAAAAGCAACATTCAAGCGGTGTATAGCGAAGTCAGAGCGGGAGATGTCCGACATTCGTTAGCCGATATTTCGCTCGCTCAAAAAATGATCGGTTACAAACCGCTCGTGCAATTCGACAAAGGACTCGAACTGGCAATCGATTGGTACACAACCCACCTGCATTAAAAACGGTCAAGAAATAAAAACGTAAGAATATAACGTGTTCGGGTTTCCATTTCTGTTAATGAAATAGGCATGTCAACATTTTTTGTTTTAGTGATGATTGTTTCGTTACCAACCGTGCAAACATATCTCGACGATTGGCATGATACGCTTCGTAACCGGACAATTCCTGTTCGGATATTTTTGCCTAATATGCCTCAACCTCATGCTTCTCATGCACCAAACGGGGACAATTCCCCACCAACACTGTTTCCGGTTATTTTGCTTTCTCATGGTTTGGGCGGTAGTCGTGACGGTTTTGGTTATCTTGGTGAAGATTGGTCGAAACATGGTTACGTTGTCCTTGTCATGCAACATCCCGGCAGTGACAACACGGTTAGTGCGGAACGGCGTTCCGGCGAAACGCGGTTGCAAGCCCTGACGCGGGCTGTCAATGCCGAAGAAGCCAATCACCGCGTCGGCGATGTCCGTTTTATCCTCGACGAATTGGAACGCCGGAACCAATCCGATAACCCATTAAACAAAAAAAACAAATTAACAGAAAAATCGACCGAAAAATTAACCGAAAAAGCCGAAAAATCAATTGAAAAACCGGATAAAAAAATCGACAAAAAACTTGCAGGAAAAATCGACTTGAACCGAATCGGTATGGGCGGACATTCTTTTGGTTCCCAGACAACATTGGCGGCGGTTGGTCGATTGCCTTACAAACCGGAACCGCGAATCAAAGCGGCTCTTGTGATGAGTCCGAACACGCCCAAAGGAATTGATCCGATTCGGATTCATCAAAACATCAAAACGCCCCTCTTGCATTTGACCGGAACCAATGACCGAAGCCCCATCAACAAAGATTTTGACCCGACGGAACGCCGGATTCCTTTTGACAATATTACCGGAACAGATCAATATCTTGTGATTTTCAAAGACGGCAATCATTTGCTTTTTTCCGGTCATACGCGGTTGTTTGGTCTTAGTGCGGCGGAGAAGAAATGCCAACCGTTGATTGCCGAACTGACCCGTCGTTTTTTCGACGCTTACCTCAAAGAGGATATCGAAGCGAAAACATGGCTTCGCGGAAAAGGTTTTGCGGAACAAATTCATGAGGTCGGAACTCTCGAAATAAAAATAGGGTCTGAACCTTGATTAAGTTGATTTATTTGATTCATTTGATTCGTTTGATTAGACTCATTCCACTTTGGTTTTCGGATTTCTTTTTTTCCCGTTCCGTTTTGGAAGCTTAATTATCAAATGTCTCGGAGAGAGGTTGCCTACCGATGTGTTTTTTCAATTTTGCAATGCCGGGAAGGAATTCCTCAATAGGTTTTTAAATTTGAACAGTGCGGGAAGAAATTCCTCAATGGTCTTTTTAAACTTGGAGAGGGCATAATTTAATTGACAATTGAAAATTTTCAATTAAAACAAATCACGTTAGCGACGGGGGCTTGCCCCCGATGAAAAGAATCAATCGTTTCGGGGGCAACATCAATCGTTTCGGGGACTTGCCCCCTTGTTATACCCCCCATCTTTTAACATACATTTTTTCAATAGTCGCGCAGCGACGGCATCATGCATAACCGGTGATGGAGCGCAGCGCAATCACCGGATCGAGTCTCCCCC
>JAISQH010000466.1 GCA_031274385.1 Planctomycetaceae bacterium
CACCTTTTATTGAACTCCTATCGGAGTTCTCGTTTTGTTTGTACACTTACCCCGTGCTGCACTTCGTTGGCACGGGGTTATCAAAATGAAACTCCTACGGAGTTGTTTTAGTTACTTTGCGCGCAATCCTTAAAAAAACAAAATAAACTGTTACGATTCGTCGAGCCTATCCTGTGTATCGAGTTCGAGGGGCGGGTGGATGTGTTCTGCGGAATCGGGTGTTGTCAGAACCTTCCACGTACACCACAATAAAAGCGATGTCATCGAACCCATCACAATCGTCATCATGATCCAACCGGCAATTGTCATAATATTGTAATATTGTAAAGGAAATAAAAAAAGTTCGGAAAAGTCAGGTTACGTTTATTTCAACATTGATTGGCGTAACGAAACAAAATGTTTAAAAGCCAGTTTTAAAACCCGTTGCGAATCAATCAAGCCGCCAAACGGAATGGATTCCATCTCAAGTGATTTGGTGTCTTCCTGATTTTCGTTCGCGTCCTGAAGCAATGTCCAGAAAATACCTTGAACCGTTCTTTTTCCGAGAATCGTTTTCAGAAGGATTTCCGTCCAAAATTGCTGGAGTCCTTCCGACCAATGATATTCGGGAGGAATCGACTGGTCAATGTCCGAAAAATCAGCACCAATCGCACTCGGCACCGATAACGTGACATAAACCTTTTTGCCAAGAAAACTCCATTGATCAATCATACTGCTAACCGCCATCGGATCACGCGGCAATGTTGACCGGCTATTGAAACCAAAATTGATCTCCATAAGAAACGAATCAATTTCGTGACAATTCATCAATGATTCGGCAATCTGAACCTGATCGTATTCTGGAATACGGTCAAGAGCATATTCTCCCCAAGGCTGGTCAATCCCAATCAGAATCGGAGTCTCAATTCCATGACTTCGCATCTGCTGAGCCAGTACCCGTACCAAAGCAACCGCCCGCGATTGCGAAATTTCCGGTATGGCATAAGAGTTGAAACGGCTTGCCAAAATCCACGATTGAACCGTCGAACCGTAACGCTCCGCAATAGTGTTGACAAAACGGGCAGCGTGACTTTCGAAAAATCCTTCTTCACGCAAATGAGGATTGAGCCAAACAGGAAATGCCGAAGTGTCAAAACAAAGAAGCGGTCCCATCACAATTTCAAAACCAAACCGCGCAGGACTTGTCAACCGTTTTTCCAGTTGTTCCCAGCAAAACCGTCCCGGTTCCGGTTCCAGCGTACGCCACGAAGACATCGGAATCACCGCATGGAACGCCTCTTGCAGGAATTTGGCGTAAAGATCAAATTCATACAACGATTCAATGGGATGATTGTTCAATCCGACACCCAATAAAACCGGTAATTTTTCATCAGCACGGGTTCGCCAGGCAAGAGATTGTTCGGTGAACAAATACGTGGATTCCAGAGCGATTTGTTCAAATTCTTCCAGAAGTAAAACCAATTCCTGCTCCACTTTCGGGTCAGCCTCGTCGTCAACAACCGCTTGAGAAAAACGCCGCGACGCCGCAATTAACCGAATCCGCAAATCCTGAGGTAACCGAAAACCAAGCATTTGCCAGTCAAACTGCTTGCGAAGTAACCGACCCAACGAACCACGACCAAGTTCTTTGACTAAAGAATAGGTACGATCCTGACTGATCAACGATTCGGTCGATTCCATTGAAAGACCGATTTGAGTGTGGGGCCAAGGAACATGAACCGTTCCACTGCCCCTCACCGAAGTCGAAACAACCAGTTCGTTCCCAACCAAAAAGGTCTTCGTCGGTCGCGGAACCCGACCCCACGTAGCAAAATACGACTTTTTCAAGAGCGGCTCAGGAACAACTCCCTGTGAAATGCGAAAACGTAACTCGCTCATAAAAAGATAAAGAATTGTCAAAACAATAGGAATAAAAACGAACCATTTTTCCAAAAACACGAAACGAAAAAAGTGCCTTTTATTTATTTGATTAATTATTTGATCAATTCTTCAAGAACCTGATCTGTTGAAATATTTTCTGCTTGCCCTTCAAAATTGAGGATCATTCGATGCCGAAAGACCATTGGGGCAAGCGTTTTGAGGTCTTCCCGTGAAACGTTGAAACGACCATCCAGAATCGCGTTGATTTTGGCTCCCAGCAACAAGGATTGGGCACCGCGCGGACTGGCTCCGAACCGGACATATTTTCGGACAAACGGTGTTGCCTTTGGGTAGTCGGGATGCGTTCCCATACAGAGTTCAACAGCGTAACGGACAATCTCGTCAACCACCGGAACTTCACGCGCAAGTTTTCCCATTTCGAGAATCCGATGCGTTGGAAATGTTGCTTCGACTTTCGGATTGGCGGCGGTTGTTGTCCGGTCAAGAATACCAACCATTTCGTCTGCTGTTGGAAAAGTAACGAGAATTTTACAGAAAAAACGGTCAAGTTGTGCTTCCGGCAAGGGATAAGTTCCTTCCATTTCGAGCGGATTCTGTGTTGCCAGCACGAAAAACAAGCCTTCAAGCCGGTGAGTCACTCCGCCGACAGTAACCGAATGTTCTTGCATGGCTTCGAGCAATGCGGATTGGGTTTTGGGAGTTGCCCGATTGATTTCGTCAGCCAGAACGATATTGGCAAAAACCGGTCCTTTTTGAAATTCAAATTTTCGGATTCCGTTCACGTTTTCGCCCATAATATTGGTTCCGGTCAGGTCGGCGGGCATCAAATCCGGCGTAAATTGAATTCGGGAAAAAGTTCCCTCCACCGCCTCCGCCAACGTTCGAACCAGCAATGTCTTTCCAAGTCCCGGAACCCCTTCCAAAAGAACATGACCGCCCGCAACCATCGCAATCACCGTGTTACGAACCACCTTGCTTTGACCCACCAAAACCCGACCAATCTCGGTTTCGAGTTTTCGGACATCCTCACAAAACCGCTCAAGACGGTCACGTAAAATTTTTTCTTCAGACATGGAAAATAAAAAAAGGTAATTTGGTAAAAAGTCAGAAATAAAAGATGATCAATATCAAAAAATACCCCAAAAATGCCAAAATTTCAGTCTGTCCTCATTATTCGATGGTTCCTCGTATGAATTATTGAAAGATGCGCAGCAAGACTTGGGCGACAATTTCTTTATCGAATGGTTTGGGAAGAAAATCGTCGGCACCGAGTTTAAGACCTTTGATCACATTTTTGGCGTCGCTTTCTGTTGAAACGAGAACAAACGGGGTTCCGTCATACCAAGATTCTTGCATGAGTTTAAAGCAAAATTCAAAACCGTCCATGACCGGCATACTAATATCGGAAAAGACAATAATGGTTTCTTCGATCAGTTTTTCTAATTTTTCGAGGGCGGCTTTCCCATCGACGGCTTCATTGACGGTGAAGCCGAGTTCTTCCAGAATCGTGCGAAAAATCCGCCGCGTCGGAACAGAATCGTCAACAATAAACGCTTTCGGGTGTAACGGTAACACCGCCTGCAATTGTTCTGAAGGAAGTGACGTGGTTGACATTGGGTTTGCCGTTCGTTAAAAAACGTTGAAATGTTGGAATCGCATTAAACACGTGAAATTATACTCTCCTCACTCTCAGGAAGAAACCCCACCGCAATACATTCAATAAATTTTCTGATTGTTCTGAATTGTGGGTGGCAATTGTAAGGGCTGGTTTCAAACCTTGTTATACCACAAACGCATTCACATTGACGTTAGCGACGGGGGCTTGCCCCCGAAATGATTGATTCATTTCATACGCTTGCGTAGACAACAATTTAAGCAGAAAACTCTCGTCGGGGGCAAGCCTCGCCCCTACAACACAACTGGCTACCGGCTACTATTCTTTAATCAGAACACCTGGAACGTTGTTGAAGAGGTCGGCGGAGTAGTCGATCATTTTTTCGGTCATCCAGGGCATGAGGAACGCAATCACCATAACCATAACGATAATTTTAAGGACAATGGCAATGGTTTGTTCCTGAATTTGCGTCAATGCCTGAAAAAGACCAATCAACAAACCAATAACCGTACCAGCCAGTAAAATCGGTACGGAAATCAACAACGCAATCCAAATGGAATCACGGCATAAATCAACGGCAGTTTGAGCATCCATGCTTATTGAAGGGGTAAAGGTGATACGATAACCGCCGATTCGTGGTCGCGGCGGTCAGCCATCTGAAAATGACTGAGTTGAACGGGATTAGGTACGCAAAAGTCGGCGTAGTACGAATACAACACCGGCACAAGATAAAGTACAAGAATTAATGCCAACGCCACTCCGCCTGCAAGACTGAGTGCCATCGGTACAATCATTTGGGCTTGAATGGATGTTTCCATGACAATCGGCAGCAAACCGCCTATTGTTGTTACGGAGGTCAGCACAATGGGACGAAACCGGTTTTGCCCGACAGTAATCAATGCTTCGCGAAGCGGTTTGCCGGAATGAATTTCGCGGTTGATAAAGTCAAT
>JAISQH010000472.1 GCA_031274385.1 Planctomycetaceae bacterium
CAAAAGTCGGCGATCCGATGACGTTGACTCTTTGTTTAACCGGTCAAGGTTCCACTGCTCATGTCAAACCGCCCGATTTGTCGCTGAACCCTGAAATCGCAACGAATTTCAAAATATATCCGCCGACCGAAGAAGTGAACGAAAAATCCTGTACGTTTATTTATACGATTCGTCCGACGCGGGACGGTTCACTTGTTTTTCCGTCGCTTCCTGCTGCTTTTTTCGATGTTGAAAAGGAAGAATTTGTAACGCTCCGAAGTGATCCGATTACGGTGGAGATTACGGAAGCGAAGACGTTACATTCCGCGCCGGTGTTCAATGACCGACCGCGAACTTTTTCAGAAACGCTGGAACGTTCGGAAAAGGGGTTATTTGCCAATATGACTAATCCGGCGGGAGCGGTTAATCAATCTGTTGATTTTGTTCGTTGGGTGGTGATGATGATTTCGCTGGTTTCGGTTTATGGAATTTTGGCACTTGGAGTTTTGGTTTGGCAAATTCGTCATTCCAATCCGAAACTTCAACGCCGACGCGGTGCCATGAAACGGGCGAAACAACGTCTTGCCGGAGTTCTGGCGACATGGCGAGGTTCGGGACAATGTTCAAATAATGAGCAAACGGAGTCATTTGGCAATAGTCTTCAGGGTGTTTTTTTCGGTTATGTTGCGGATTTAACTGACGGAGTTGAACACGGCATGACCACCAAAGACGCTTGCCGAAAACTGTTGGACATTGGGTGTTCGGAACAAACAGTGAGTGAAGTGCGGGGACTTCTCGAAACGCTTGACGCAGCAAGATACGGTGGTTTCGACCTCAAAACACTAGACGAATTGGCTGAAGAAACAAACTTCCTCCTTAAACGCCTCCCCAAAAAAATGACAACTATTTTAACTAATAGTGAATAGCGAATAGTTGATTTGGAAGAAACAGATTGTAAATAAAAAACGCTTCTTATTTCTTTCTGACCCCGAAGGGGTCAGAAAGAATTAAGGCATTTTCCTTTCTCAAAAAATTTTGAAAATTTTTATCCTTTGTCCTTTGTGCGGAGCCGGTAATCGGTCTTGTCAAAATCAAACGATTTGATATGCTTAGTGCCAGTAAATAAATAAATCATTCGTTTTATCATTTACCGCCGGTGGTAAAGGGATCAAACCCGAAGGCACGTTCCGGCTAAATTGATACGCCTTATTGATACGCCTTTAGCGTAGGTTGGTAAGTGTAACAAATTGATTTTGAAATGTCAAAGTGAATGACTTATTATTTTACAGTTCCTTATATAAATTACGTTCCCAATCGGAAGTTGTCCGTTGGTCGTATCGTTTTTCAATTTTATGTTGACAATTCGTCCATATCGCAATGAAGACCCGCCGCGTCTGTTATCGCTCTGGAAAAAGAGCCAACAGCAGGGAACCCGTACCCGGTTAATGCCGCTCTCCATGAATACCCTTCAAATGCAAACTCTTGGTATTCCATTTCTGGATCGTCATTCCCTGCTTCTCGCGTTCGAAAATCAGGAACCCGTCGGATATATTCATACAACTCTCGGTCCCACTCCCGATGGCTTCAGCCTCAACCGCCGTTCCGGGCATATCTGTTTTCTTTGCGTTGATCCGGCTTACCACGACCTTTGGGGAGCCGCCCGCGAATTACTCCACGCAGGAGAACTCTATCTCGCAAAACAAGGCGTCGAAGAAATTTACGGCGGTTCGCCACGCCCCTCCGCCCCGTTTTACATCGGATTTTATGGCGGAAGCGAACCAATCGCCTTTTTCGATTCCGATCAATATTTGATTCAGGTTTTTCTGGAAGCAGGTTATCAAATTTTTAAGAATACCGCCCGCTTTCATCTCAATCTCACCGACTACATTCCCCCCATGACTTCGGCAATGGTTCAATGGCATTCCCGACTCGATGTTGAATTTGACGAAATGCCTAAACCCAAAACTTGGTGGGACGCTTGCGCTTACGCTAATTTTGAATGGATTGAAGCCACCGCGTTTTTAAGTAGTATTCATCGACCGGTTGCCCGGATTCGGGTGCGGGTTGCCAACCCGGATATGGATGAAGCTCAGGTTTTGTACGGAGGAACATGGGACGCTGGTTTAATGGATGCCCGGGTTCATCCCGATTTTTATCGGCAAGGTGTTGCCGCTTACACTCTCGCCGAAATGCTCCGGTATCTGGTCGGTAAAAATCAAATCAGGCAAATTGAAGCCCATATCGACGAAGATTCCGTCTCAATGTATGCCCTTTTAAGATCACTTTTATGGAACCAAATCGATACCGGTAAAATATTCCGAAAAGAAATATAATTCCACTTCACATCTTCGTCAATAAAATGGAATCAATAACGTCATTTTAACAGGAAATACCGGTTTTCAGCCGCAGCATCTTTTCATTATCGAGGAAATCGTATATACTTTCATATCTAAACTTTTGTAATATTTTATCCTTTATCATTTTAAGAGGTTTCCATGAAAAAAAATATTGATTCCGGTGATCGTTGGTCAGAACTTGCCTCCCAACTCGGTGTAGGCAATCCCAACGTTTCGGTTTCGGAAGAAATGCCGGTTTCGGAAAAATCGGAAGAAATAGCCGAAGAATTAACCAAAGAAATAACCAAAGAATTGACCAAAGAACTAACCGAGAAATTGACCGAAAAATTAGCCGTTGAAGAACAACCGGAACCGCTTCCCGTTTCGTCTGTTACGGCGCAGGAAACCTCGTTTGGTGTTGAACTTTCTTTACCTAATACTTTACCTAATACTTCACCTAATGCTTTACCCAGTCCTTCACCTAATCCTTTACCTAATCCTTTACCTAATCCTTTCGGCAAAGGACTTCTGGATGATCCTTCGGCAGAAGTTCCGGCTCCCCAGAAACCACGCGAAGGAAAAAAGAAATTCTTTGACCGGTTTCCGAAAATCAATCTGTTCGGATCGTCAGCAAAAGAATCGTTGGAAGCAGTCGTTGAAGGAGTGAAGGCTCCCTCTTTGAGCGGAAAAACGTTCACTTCGAGTAAATTGGAAAAAGTTCCTGTTTTCTCTGACCGTGCGGCACAGCACGAAAAAGAAACAACTCCAACTCCTTTCACTTCTGAAATTGCCGTTTCGGAAATCGAAGAATCGCTTGAAAAAACGGTCAGCACGGAAGAACAAACCCAAGCCATTGTTGACATTTTGGATCCTTGGTCGAAAATTGCGTCCCAAGTTGGTGCCTTGACAACATCGCCGACGACGCTTGCCCGTAACGATTCCGTTTCGGATGAAACGAACAAAAACGGATCGGTCAGCCGTAGCCGAGCCGGCAGAGGAACAAAATATCACGACAAAGGACGACCGCCAAGAAATTTGCCGTCCATGTTCGATGAGCCGACTCCCGAATCCGAAGAGTCTGCCGTGTTGAAAAATCTGATGGAAACCGAACAATATGACACGGATGCGGAAAGACGTCTTCGATCAATGTTCAATGAAGAAACAGAAATAGAAACCGTAACAGAATTTGCTGCGTTTGAAGTGGAGGCGAAAAATTCAAAATATCAGAAAAAACAACGCGGTGAATTTTATGACAGTTCTGAGGATCGAGACCGTGAATTTTCTAACGAATTTCCTAAAAAATTACCTGAAGAATCATCTAAAAATTTTTCCAAAGGATTTTCCAAAGGATTTTCCAAAGGATTATCTAAAGAAAGCCGTTCGGACTTTGAAGAGCCGTCGTCTCCGGCAAACAACCGCCGTTTAGATAGAAAAGAAAATGAGGAAGGACGCCGTGAATTGACGCGGGAACGCGGACGACGCGGAACCCGGTTTGAACAACGTGATCAGAAACCGGAACGGCATTTTCAAAAAACGGAAGAAGACGAGGATCGTTCGGTTTTTCGTTCTGGAAATGTCGAAACGACTTGGGATATTGAGGAAGAATCAAAACCGGTCGAACGTTCGCCGCACGGCAGACATCGTCGGGGAAGAAATTCGGAAAAAACCGTTTCAAATAGGGAATACCGCTCCTCAACCGAAGAAGTAACCGATGTTTTCGATGCAAAATTGTTGTCGGAGGAGGAGAATGATTTGGTACAAATTCATAAAAATATTCCAAGTTGGGACGATGCAATCAACCTGTTGATCGAAAGCAACATCGCACGTCACTTTCAATCTCCATCGCCGCGCAACAACGGAGGACGAAGATAAACGAACAAAAAAATTGTCGCAACAAAATAAAAAAAGGAACTGAAATTATGCCGATTACATTACCTCCGATGAATCGCCGCCGTTTTATGACAGGAACATTGGGCGGTATTGTTACGGGATTATTCCATCCGGTTTGGGGAGCCGAATCCGAGATATTGTCACAAGATATTTGGGCATTCCTTTCCGATACTCATATTCCGGGCGACCGGAACAAAACAGGCGGAACCCCTGCGATTAAACCTGTCGAACATCTGGTTAAGATTCGAACCGATGTTCTTTCCGGCGAAATCGGAAAGCCGGGCGGTCTCATTGTGAGCGGTGACTGCGTGTACCTACAAGGCTTGCCGGATGATTATAAAACGCTTCTCGAAGAGTTTGCGCCGTTTCGTAATGCGGGAATTTCTGTTCATTTTGTTATGGGAAATCACGATAATCGGCAAGCGTTTCTCAATGCGGCGGCTCAATCAACCGGTGAAAGTAAAAGTAACAGTTCCCGAACAAAAATTCCGAATCGGCTCTATTCCATTATTGAAACACCGAAAGCCAATTTTTTCCTTCTTGATTCGTTGGAAAAAACGAATCACACGCCCGGTCTTTTCGGTGAAGAGCAACTTCAATGGTTGGCGGACGAGTTGGATTCGCGCAAGGACAAACCGGCAATTCTTGTTGCGCATCATAATCCCGATTACTCCGCTAATATTGTCAAGGCACCCGGTGCACTTCAGGACACGGCGGCGTTTTTTGACCGGATTCGGGAACGCAAACAAGTCAAGGCGTACTTTTACGGACACACCCATACTTGGAAAACGCTTCGGATGAACGGTATCCACATGGTCAATATTCCGGCAACAGCATGGCGTTTCGATCAGACGCAACCGTTTGCGTGGGTTTTCTTGAAATTAAAAGACAATGGCATGTCATTGACGCTCCGATCCATTGATTCGGAACATCCGAAACACAACGAAGTTCTCGACCTTGCTTGGCGATGAAAATCAAAATCAGTTGCCTTTATAGTAGACTGAATAATAGTTTGGAGGGAATAAATAAAAAAGAAAGAACAAAAAAGATTGGCAAAAACAAAAAGCGAGAGAAAATAAATAAGAAAACACAAACGGACGGATTATTTGTTTTGAGTTCAGGCGGTGTTTTCTTCATATTTTTTGCTTATACTTGTGTTATTCTGTCGATTATTGAATTGGATACGTTTTTTCCCAAGAGCAACGTTGTTATTTCCTATAAGGTACGTTGTATGCTTTCTTTATTGCGAACACCGCTGTACGAATGGCATTGCGCCCAAAATGCCCGGATGGCGGAATGGAATGGTTGGGAGATGCCCGAACAATATACTTCGGTTCTCCAAGAGTACAAAGCAGCACGGAATCATGTTGGTGTTACCGACATTTCCCATAAAGGACGGCTGGTTTTTGAAGGTCCCGGTGCTTGTAAATTTCTCAATTCTCTTATCAGCCGAAATATTACTGCCATTAAACCGGGACATATTCGGCACGCTCTTTTAACAAATGAACACGGAGGAATATTGGATGATCTTTTGATCGGGTTGCTGTTACGGGAAAATACGGGAGTTCCGTATTATTACGTTGTGGTCAATGCGGTTAATCGGGAAAAAGACATTGCCTATTTTAAACAATTTCTGACACGCGAAATCGCAACCGAACCGGGAAACGAGGTTTATTTCTTTGATGAAACCGCTGACCAAAGCATGATTGTTGTTCAGGGACCTCATTCTCTTGAACTGCTGCAACCGTTGTTCCAAACGGACATTTCGAAGTTGCCTTGTTATTCCGGTGTTGAGACATCGCTTTCGCTTGGCGGACGTTGGGCATTGGTTTCACGAACCGGTTACGCCGGAAAGGATGGTTTTGAAATTGTTCTGGAATCTTTTTTCATTGAGCAATTCGTTACTGATCTTTTCCGAAAAGGGCAAATTTTGGGTATTACACCAGTTGGTTTTTCAGCCATCGACATGATGCGTCAGGAATGGGCGATACCGTTTTACGGTTACGAATTGAATGAATCTGTGACTCCGTTTGAAGCGGGTCTATCGTATTTGTTACACTTGGACGGTCACGATTTTCCGGGCAGCAAGATTCTGCGCGATCTGCAAACGAAAACTCCCGAAAAAATACGGATCGGTCTTGAAATTTCCGGCGAACAACCCGCCCGTCATGGAAACAAAATCTTTTCCGAACAAAAAACGATCGGTTGGATTACCAGTGGAACTTTTTCACCGATACTTCAAAAAAACATTGCGATGGGATATGTTCCTTGTGAATTATCGCAACCCGGTCAACTGCTTACGGTTGAGATTCACGACAAAACATGCGAAGCTGTTGTCGT
>JAISQH010000500.1 GCA_031274385.1 Planctomycetaceae bacterium
CAAAATCGAGTATCACTGGACGTACGCACCCATTCGTACCCAAACCGAAACATTGGTCAAAGTTGTTCATCCGAAAACAGGAAAAATTGTTCGAACTTATTGCCAAACCAATGAGGAACAATCGGCACTTCCCTGGCTGCATCGAAAAGAAGTTGTTTCATACGAAACAGTTACGGCAAAAGTCGGAACTCCGGTCTCGCTTGCTCCTTCGGCAATGACTTCAACAAACACGCTCATTCAACCACCCACAACTCAACCGCCAAACCAATTGCCCCCCGCAGCCGTGAAATGGCAAAGCCAATACGGTAACTCAACTTCAGTCGAAAGCAGCACTCACCCAACTGTCATTCTCCCCTAATTAACGAAAAACAGAACATATTTTTCCCGTATTTTTTCTATATTTTTCCCAAATTCACATTTTTTGACTTCACAAAACGATTGTTTGTGTGTAGAATGTTACCCATGTCGTCAAAAAATAGATTCAATTTTTTTCGGGAAATATTTTGGGGAATCGTGGTTCTCGTATTTTACGGAAGCATGTTGCCGCTCTACGCTCAAACCGCCCCTGCGAAAATCGAAACTCCCCCGCTTTTGACGGCTTCGGAACATCCTTGGGGACGTTTTTTGCCGCAATCTTGGGTTTGTTTGCAAAAAATAACCCGGACAAATCACGAAGGTTATCGAATGGTCGATGTGCGGGAAACCAAAACAACTCTCCAATCCATCGACCCGGACGGCGTGACTCTTCAAGACGTTTTGACCATCGGTGCCGGAGGAAAACGAACCGAAAATCCGCCAAATATCCGGCGTTTTGATTTTTTTCAACAGCCAATTCAGGACGAAGTGTCCATTCGGAATGCTTCGCCGACAAAATTGATGATTGATCATCTGGTTGTTCCCTGCGAAGTTCGGATTTACGAACAGACCACGCCTTCAGGAAAACGGAAAACAACAGTCTGGTATTCAACTCAACTTTATCCGTAT
This sequence comes from Planctomycetaceae bacterium, assembly GCA_031274385.1. Lineage (GTDB taxonomy): Bacteria > Planctomycetota > Planctomycetia > Pirellulales > Thermoguttaceae > WRKP01. The sequence continues at coordinate 985 of JAISQH010000500.1, forward strand.
GTTTTGCGTTCCGAAAATGTTTTACGAAGTATTCCAACCGACAAAGAACCGGAAGAACGGATTTTGGATATGACCATCACCGAAGTGCTGGAAACATCCGCCTTTCATCTTCGTAAAAGTAAGTTCGGAACCTACCGCCTGCGAACAACACAAAAAAGCGGTAACGTAACAACAATAACCGAAGCGTCTTGTTCCCGGCATGTACCGGGCGGAATCCTGCAAAAAACAACTCGCGAATTTGAAGGAAAAGGGAACGAAATCCGTGAAATCCGTACCGTAACAACCCGCCTTATCAATTATTCCATTCCAACAGCCGTTGTTGCTGAGCCGCCGCTTTTGTATCTTGAACCGGTTCGTTCTCGTTGGCGTTACTATTATTACACTCCGTACTATTATTCTCCGTATCCGTTATATGGGAACCCTCCGACCGAACCAAACAACTAACCCGAAAAGAATTGAAAATGGAAAATTGACAATGCAAAATGAAAAATACTTTTAATTTTGTGTAACTTCTAAAAATACAATTTTAGCCACGAAAAAACACGAATTCATCTTTTTATTATTTTGATAACAAATTCTTCTTTGCTATTTTCGTACAATTCCGTGCCTTTTACGGTTTATAAAAATGTCCGTGAACATTGACTCCTCGAACAAAAATGCTACGAATTTTATTTTATCTGATTGTTGTTTTGTCAGGAACGGCGTTTTGTGTGGTTGCTCAAAACACGGAAACGGAGAACGAATGGGAGTTGCTCCGTACCGAAGTGCAAACCCGGATGGGGAAAATCCGTATCGGCGATATTCCTGATACGATTGAGTTTGACCATCCGCGTTTTTACAGTGATTTCAAAACGGGACGATTCAATAGATGGCTTGCTCCCAAATTGGATGCACCGAATTCCCGATTCCGTTTGGTGCCGGAGCAGATACCGGAACAAAAATCACCTTCGGATTTTCTTTCGGCAGAAAAGCCTGACAAACCGGTTGTTTCGGCGAATATTCCCGCTCCGGCAGACACAAGTTCCCCATCGCAACCCCTTCGCCGTTTGCCCGGTTTCTTTGAACGTCCCGGCATCTTGGACTCAACCGCCCTACCGGAAGAAAACCGAACCAAACCCCGTTGGTTCCGCGATCCGGTTAGTCATTCCGGGTTGCCGGGCTTGAACCCAAAGCCGCAAAATCTTTTCGGCGGCGACGCGATTGCGGTTGGCGGAGAATTGTTACAAAATCAGCCGGCACCCAATCAGCCGACACCGAACTCACCGAACTCTCAAAATTCCGTAACCGAAACAAATTTCCGTACCGATCCGGTTGTCCGTCAAACCGTAACGAGAAATCAGTCTCTTCGTCATTTTGAACAAAAACTCGAAGGAATGCTTTTGAGTGATCCTTCGGTTCATTTTCTTTCGCCGGTTCAAATTTCGTTCCAAAATGGAATTGTGTCGGTTCGCGGAGTTGTTACGAATCAGGAGTCCAAGATTGCTGCCGGAAAAGTTCTTCTTACCGATCCTGCGGTAAAACAAGTCAATAATTTGATTTCAGTTGTCCCTTTGTGATTTGGGGTTTGTGGTTTGTGGTTTGTGGGGGACGCAAGCGGATTATAAATCATAAACTACAAACCACAATTCCCAAGCCCCAAGCCCCAAGCCCCAAACCCCAAATCCCAAACCACAAACCACAAATTCATGAAACGGAAAAAGAATGTGCTTTTGATTGTGGAGACTTCCCGTGCGTTTGGGCGGGGTTTGCTTCAAGGGATTTCGCATCATATTCTCGAACACGATGACTGGAGTGTTCATGTTGAAGATCGCGGTTTGCTTGAATCCACGCCGACATGGCTGCAAAACTGGAAAGGCGACGGCATCATTTCCCGAACATCATCATTTGCTGTTGCGCGAACACTGCGGCGTCTCCGCATTCCTCTTGTGGAACTGTTAGGCAATGGTCAACAAATTGTTCCTGAAATTCGGAGTGATGAAGATGAAGTTGCCCGGTCGGTTGTTGATCATTTTGTTCAATCCGGGTTTGCCGATTTCGGCTTTTTTGCGATCGGAAATGCTTGGTGGTCGCAACTCCGTCTGGAAGCATGGACTCGTGAAGTTCAAAAACAAAATGGTCAGATTCATGTTTTTCCTCAAGCCGGAAAAGGGCACCGTGTTTTTTATCCGGTTTGGGAACCGAAATTTGACACGAGAATGCAACGTTGGTTACGTTATTTACCCAAACCGATTGCGGTGTGGGCGGTCAGTGACGCTCTTGCGATTCGTCTTTTGGAAGGTTGCCGTCGGGTCGGGATTCAAGTTCCCGGTGAAGTGGCGATTCTCGGAACCACCAACGACACCCTGCTTTGTAACATTTTAACGCCGCCGCTTTCCAGTGTTGATTTGAATGGTTTCCAGATTGGTTATGCTGCTGCCGAGCGTTTGTCACGAAAAATGAACGGCGAAACCGTACCAAAACCACCGGTTTTGATTCCGCCGGTTGGAGTGATTGCCCGGCAATCAACTGATGTAGTGGCGTTGCCTGATAAAGAGATTATTATTGCCATTCGTTTTCTTCGGGAAAACGCTGCCCGCAATATTTCTGTTGATCAAATTGCCGAAGCGGCTGGTATTTCCCGTAGCACATTGCAACGGCGTTTCCGGCAAAAACTTGGACGTTCCGTCGAGAAGGAAATCATGCGAACCCGAATGGATCGAGCCAAACGGTTGTTACGGGAAACTCGGTTTGCGCTTTCGGCAATTGCGGCAAAAACCGGTTTTGCAACAAACGATTATTTCGTGCAGGCGTTCCGCCGTGAATGTGGTATGACGCCCCACCAATATCGTCAACAAATACAATCCGTAATAATAAACGACTGATTTTACGCAACAGTTACAAAGGCGCAACGCTAACACTAACGTTCTAAACAGTTAATAATTGATTGCATATCCGGCGGAATTGGGGCGGTGATTTCGAGTTCTTTGCCGGTTTCGGGATGGACGAACGTTAGTTTATGAGCATGTAATGCCTGACGATGGAGAAGAACTGTTCCGGCAGGTTGATTGTTGCGGTCATCGGAAATAGAAATAGGTTGTTTTCCAACAATTTCTTCTTGTGTCATTATCTTTCGACCTCCGTACATTCTGTCGCACAAAATCGGATAACCCGTAAACGCCAAATGAACACGGATTTGATGGGTTCGTCCTGTTTTGGGCAAACACCGGATTGTTGCCATTTTTTTGTACCGTTTAATGACTTCGTAAAAAGTTTGTGCTTCTTTCGCGTTGGGGTCGGTGGCAGACGCGACACACATTTTCTCTTTGACCTTCGGATGCAAGCCGATTGGAGCGTCAATCATGTCCCGGTCAAGATGCGGACAACCCAACACAATCGCAAAATATTCTTTACGAATTTGACGTTGTTCAAACAGAGTTGCCAGTTTACCGTGAATCGCATCGTTTTTCGCGACAAGAATTACTCCGGTTGTATCCCGATCAAGCCGATGGACAATACCGGGACGTATCAGCCCGCGTGTAGTACTTAGTTGACCGCCGAAATGATACGCCAACGCCGCAACCAATGTTCCCGACCAATGACCGCGAGACGGATGAACAACCATATCGGCTGGTTTATTAACAACCGCGATTGTTTCGTCTTCGTACAAAATATCAAGCGGAATCGGTTCCGGCTGCGGGGCTTCGCGGGGAATTTCCGGCAACGTAAATTGAACAACTTGTCCCGGCTTGAGACGGAAGGAGGGTTTACCGGCAGTTGGTTTTTCACTATCAGGATCAATGCAAACACCTCGGTGCATAATTGCCGCACGAATTAAGGTTCGGCTGTAATTCGGAAAATAATGTGCAAGAAAAAGATCAAGACGCCAACCCGATTCCGATGTTGCAACCGTCCGAAGATGAACTTCGCCCGGCTTCGTTCCGGTAATTGCCGGAACAACCCATTCGTCCGGTTCCATTAACTCATTCAATTCATTCAAGTCAGTCGAATCATTCGGCTCATTCAAAAAAGTTACGTTTCGTTTTTTCATAAATATTGGAAACCAAAGAGACCGGAACCATACGTTTCGGAACCCAAAAACAAACTCGCGATTAAAACCAAAACCTTTCATTTGATTTATCTTAGTTTAACCTACTCAAATGAAAAATCAAGAATCTTACATTTGGTATCCAGTCAAACTGTAAAATTCAAAATAGCTATTATTGTATAATGGCGAACAAAGGCACGAAGGTTTTCAAGGTAATCTCATTTTTTTAACGGTTCTTTTGT
>JAISQH010000595.1 GCA_031274385.1 Planctomycetaceae bacterium
AAGGCGGAACATTTTCCGCCCTCGCTAATTCCGTACGGATTTCACGAAGCCGGGCAAAAAGCGGTTCGGAAAACGGCTTCATGTCATCAATCTGAGTTTTCGTATCGTAAAACGACGAAGCTCCGGTTTTGTCCGAATGAATCTCCTGCTGCTTAATCATCTGAAACTTTTTCTGACCACGCAAAATAAACCAAGCCTCCTCCGTCAATTTCAGAACCGGACGCGTTGGATTTTCGACAAGAATAATTTTTTGTCCCATCAACGCATCAATCACCGTCCGCCAATAATTTTTTGATTTGTCTTTTCCGGCACCATAAGTCGGCAACAAATCATGCTTGAATTGCCGGATTTTTTCGGTGTTGGCACCGACAAGAACGTCCGTGAGATGAACCGCTCCAAATAATTCCTTTGTCCGATAAATCGCCGAAAGAATTTTTTGTGCAGGAATTGTTGCGTCTTCCCATTCATGATCGTCAACACAAATATCGCAGCCGTTACAATTTGTTGTCGAAAAATCTTCGCCGAAATATTTCAACAACATTGTACGCCGACAACTGTTGTGTTCCGCCAGATGAATCTTCTGCCGAAGTTGTTCTTTTGCAATACCGCGAGCGTGTTCGTCTTCTATTTCGTCCACAAAGTGGAGTTGTTGTGCAATATCTTGTCGTCCGAAAAACAATGTACATTCAGCCTGTTCACCGTCACGTCCGGATCGACCGGTTTCTTGATAATATCCTTCGATGTTTTTGGGCAAATCCGCATGAATCACAAAACGGACATTCGATTTATCAATTCCCATTCCGAATGCAATTGTCGCGACAATAATCAGACATTCGTCACGGCTGAACGCTTCCTGCGCCGCGTGGCGGTCAACATCGGACATTCCGGCATGATATGGTCTTGCCGAAATACCGTACGATTGAAGCATCTCGGCAGTCAATTCAACTTTTTTGCGGCTGCTCCGGTAAATAATACCTGATTCTCCGGCATGACCTGCTAAAAAAGTGAGAAGTTGCTCGTCAAGATTTTGCTTCCTGACAACCCGATAAAACAAATTCGGACGATTAAACGACGCACGAGTCAAATGAGGATTCCGCAAACCTAACCGCGTTACAATATCGGTTGCAACACGCGGTGTTGCGGTTGCAGTAAAAGCGGTAACAGGAATTCCCGGAAATTCGTGAACAATTTTTGACAACGCCAAATAATCAGGACGAAAATCATGCCCCCATTCTGAAATACAGTGCGCTTCGTCCACCGCAAAAAACGCAATTTTCAATGTTTTCAGTCGTTCGATGAAATACTCCGAATTGAAGCGTTCCGGCGAAATGTAAAGCAAGTCCAACATGTTTTGGCGAAGAGCCGCACCGACTTCATGTTTTTCTGTCGCGGAAATGGTGCTGTTGAGCGTTCCGGCGTTTAAACCATTGAGTCGCGCCGCGTCAACCTGATCCTTCATCAACGAAATCAGCGGCGAAACCACAACACAAACGCCATCCATCAATCGGGCGGGCAGTTGGTAACAGAGCGACTTGCCGCCGCCCGTCGGCATTACCGCAAACACGTCACGACCACCCAATATCGCACGGACTATCTCCTCCTGATGCGGTCTGAAAGAACGGAAACCAAACACCGAAGAAAGAATAGAATCAATTTGTTCGGAATGATAATGTTGCACAAAAGATATGATTATTTCAACAACCGCGCGTTGCCTCTTTCGTTTTTGCAAAGAAAAAGAAAGAGACAATAATTCAGCGGTTTGTATGTTTCGTTTTTATTTTGTTTTTACCGGTCAAATTACGTTGCGCAAAATATTCTATCACGGCATTTTTTCAATTGGCAATGGCAATCTTTGCGCACACTAAAAAACGCCGCACAAACAAGGAGCAACTCTTTGAATATACACAAAATAAAATCGAAGTCAACGCTGTTCTCGGAAAAAAAATATCCGCCTGTTTTCATTTGCGTGCAGAGACGCAAAGAATCAAAAATAGACTTGTTCCAAAACTTGAAAAAGAGTACAATTAGAGTCAATTATTGTTTGTCAACAGATTATACAGATTTAACAGATTAGTTTTTATTAAAATCTGTATAATCTGTTAAATCTGTTGACAATAACAACCAATTAACCGACATTGATCCACGAATCAATCTTGTCGAATGTCCAGGTATCGCGTTGTTCACGGTTAAAAAAGTTACTTTTATTCGCTTCTTCCGCCCGGTCACCTTCGAATATTTCCGACTGGGGATTCCAACGTAGTTTTGCGCCGCCAAGAAGCATGGAGATATTGCCGATGTGCGAAATCGTATGCGTCCGGTGTCCGCTTTCCGCTGTGTAATAACAGAGTTTTCGTGACTTGACGCAATTGGCGAAATCGAGATGTTCGCCGCCGCCACCGCTGGCATCCGCCATACATTCGGGACGACCAAGATTTTTGTTACCATCGAACGTTATTTTGAGTAACTCTTCGTCGCTTGCCGTCAACGGTTTGCGCCAACCGCGTGAAAGTACCCAACCTTTGGTGCCTTCAATCTTGATACCGGGAACCTCCGACCAAACATCCATCGTTATTCCGTTCGCATATTTGTACGAAATTTTGAACGAATGAGCGGTATTCCAAGGTTCATCGAATGGCGGAAATTCACCGGTTCCCTGAACTTCGACAGGACCGGTGGCGTCGGCATCAATCGCCCATTGGGCAATGTTAATCAAATGCGATCCCCAATCCGGTAACACACCGCCGCTGTACGCTAAATTCCAACGCCAATTGTAATGATTCCGAATGGGAATGTACGGTAACAACGGAG
>JAISQH010000649.1 GCA_031274385.1 Planctomycetaceae bacterium
CTCCTTCGGAGTTCCGGTAAATTTGTGATGACTTACCCCGTGCTGCGCTCCGCTTGCACGGGGTTATCCAAATGGAACTCCTTCGGAGTTGTTTTTATTCAATACCGAAACAATTTACCAAAATAATTTACCAAAATAATTTACTAAAATAATTGACTAAAACATCAATCATTAAAAACAAAATAGACAGTTACAAACCACAAACCATAAACTAAAAACCACTGACTACCGGTAACTGACTACTGACTACTAATTATGCAACAATCGACAGAACAATTTCTGCAATATTTACGGGTGGAGCGAAATGTTTCGGAATTGACATTGAAGAGTTATCGGGAAGACTTTGATGCGTTGATGGAGTATCTGAACGATTTATTTAACGAACGAATACCGCATCCGTCTGAGATTACGACTCTTCATCTTCGAGGTTACGTTTCTGCGATGCACGAAGCGGGTTATGCCAAGACGAGTATTGCCCGCCGTTTGGCGTCGCTTCGCAGTTTTTTCAAGTTTGGATTGCGTGACGGATTTGTTACGGAAAATCCGGCAAAACCGTTGCGCAATCCTCGCGGATTCCGTAAACTTCCTTATTTTCTTTCGACGAAGGAAATCGGACGATTATTGGTGGCGCCTCCGTCCTCTGATCCGTTTGGGATTCGAGATCGGGCGATTCTTGAAACAATGTATTCTGCCGGAGTTCGGGTTGGGGAATTGGTAACAATGAATCTTGGCGATCTGAGTCTTGCCGAAGGATTGGTTCGTGTACGCGGAAAGGGGCGAAAAGAACGTTTTGCTCCTCTTGGTTCTTACGCGATCAAAGCGATTCGAAAATGGTTTCTGTACCGCAAAGAGCTTCTTTTAGGAAATGTTGATGCGTTAGGACGGCGCCGTCCGTCTCCTAAACCATCGAAGTCGGCGAAGCGGTGTCTGAAAAACAATCCCGCAGAGCAACCGCTTTTTCTGAACAAATTTGCCGGACGTTTAACAACACGAAGTGTTGCGCGAATGCTCGAAAAATATTTGAAACTCAAAGGTCTTGATTCCCGAACCACTCCCCATACGCTTCGTCATAGTTTTGCGACTCATCTTCTGGATCGTGGTGCGGACATTCGAAGTGTTCAGGAGCTTTTGGGACACAAAAGCCTTGTTACGACACAAATTTACACCCATTTAAGTACAGCAAACCTGCTCGAAATCTATGAAAAAGCCCACCCAAGAGCAAAATAAATGGCTCCGTTTCCGTTTCTTTATAATCTTTGCGTCTTTGCGTGCAACTTTGAGCTACGTTATCTTGGTTTAGAAACTGACAACAAACGAGACGCCGCCGGAAAGTTGATTGTTATCGATTTCGCCGCCGAACGGATGATAACCGTTCTTGTAACGGACGTAATCGTAGCGTAATTCAGGACGAAACATTGTTTTCGGATTGATTTTGTAATGAACAGCCAATGTTACCTCGTAAAGGTCGCCGCTTTGTCCTCCTGTTACGGTCGGCGAATCAAAGACCGTACCGTGTGCATGATGAAATTCGCCACGAAAACCAACCGACCATTTCTGATTGATTGTATAAATCAAATGTTGATTAATTCCCCATGAATCGTTGCCGGTTTTCTCGTCAATATTGTACACTTTGCCGTCAGTAACGGCTCCTTCAATCATATAAAACCAACGCTCATTGATTTGCCACGTAAAAATAAGCGTGTTCATAAAATCTGTTGCAGAATGATAAGAACGAAAGTTGCCGCCTTTATTGTTGTAAAAGATTTTATAGGTTAAGGAAGCCGATGGATTAAAATGGTACGTTATTTTCCCAAGAAAAGCGTTGTCGTCAAATGAATTATCGAAACTATTGAAGACGCCTGCAGTCCATGCTGCGGAAATTGTCCAATGATCATTTGGGTTGGATTCGATCATGACACCGGGAGCCGTCATGGGACGACCGTAACAAATATTGGCATGGGAATAAAAAAACTCTTTCGGAGCCGCCAACCCTTCGTAAGCAAAAGCACCGGCAAACTTGCCGACTTTGACGTTCAGTTTTTTAGTTCCAAGTGCGGCATAAAGTTGTACAAACGACGCATAATAATCACCGCTTCCCCAGTTGTAATCAAACGATTGATCTCCCCAGTTTCTCGGATAGCGTGAATCCGTACCGTAATTAAAATCGGCACGGAATCCCCAATCAAAATTGTTACTGAGTTCCTTCTTTGCTCCGACCCAAAGTTGATTGAGTTTCCAGTCTGACGGTTGTTCCAACATCAGAACATAGGAATTACCTGATTGAGGCGTGATACTTCGGTTGTACGCATAAGGTCCCGCGTTACCATATTCATTGGTTTTGCCGTGCTGATTGACCGTGATGCCGGTCAACGCCCAACCGTAAAAATCAATCGCCGATTTCTTTTTGCAAACCTGATTGCAAGGTACGGGAATGACCGGTTCGCAGTCAATCGCTGTAACCTTTTCAATCGTACAAAAAGATAATAATGCAGCAGCAATTACAATGATAAAAATTCTGTTGAAACTCATAAAACGCACTCCTTTTCGTTTTGTAATTTTTTTGTGATAAAAACGATTTTTGTTATTGTTTCCTTACAACGAAAATCGTTTTAGTTGATCTGTTTATTGGTTCAGTAATTCATTTGTTCATACCGCATGCTTCGAGCAGGCATTTTTGAACAATATAATCGTGTTCGTAAGAATAAGGATTAACCATTTCTTTTCGTACAACTTTGGCAAACTCGCGCCATTGATCAATGTAACGGCTTTGCGGTTTTGGCATTGGAACGGTTTGATAACCTTTTTTGAAACCGTTATTGTCTTTAAGCAAGGCAAGCCGGAGAACACCGTTTGCCAGATTTCCGCCTGTTTCAAGCGGTTGAATGACAATCGTTCCCTGATCGCCGCACACGGTAAAATGACGGCGTTGAAAACCTTCCACTTCGGTAATCGCAGTCCGTACTGTTGCGATACAACCGTGCGGATATTCGAAAACCGTAACACTATTATCCACAATTCCGTCTGATCTGGTGCAACGCGGAAAAGGATGAATTTTCTCCGGTTCTCCCAGCAAAGTTACAATAAGATCAATGAGATGGCAGGCGAAAATAAAAGGTGTTGCGCCGACAAATCCTTTTATGATATTTCTGGAATGATCATTATCGTAACGGCTCATTGCTGCGTCAATATCAAAGATTTTTCCCAAAAGACCTTCTTTGACGGCTTTGATACAAAATTGTACCGCCGGATTATTTCGGTACATATAACCCATTTGAACGGTAAGATTTTTTGTTTTGGCTTCGTCTAGGAGTTGCTTAAAATCCTGTAACGATTCACCGCCGGGTTTATCCAGATGGATATGTTTTCCTGCACGAATACAACGCAATGCGGCAGGAAGGAGCAAATGTTCCTCTGTTTCCACTGACACCGCTTCAAGATCGGGGATTGCCAACAGTTCTTCGGAAGTCATCCATTTGAGTCCACGATAACATCCTTGATTTTCTGTTGCAGCACGCTGTTTGGGATCGTCTTCCGCAATGCCTACGACTTCAAAAAGATCGCCCAACTTGCGAAGGTCTTCTATTTTATAAGCGTGCATGTGACCGGTGCCGAGTTGTCCGATTTTGATTTTTTGACTTTCGGCAGAATAAACGTTACTGTTAACAGATAAACCACCGGAAAGCGTTGCTCCCGCAGCCAAAAGACCGGAGGTTTTGAGAAAGGAACGTCTTGAAAAATCGTTTGTTTTTGTCATAATAATGACTCCTTAAAATAATGTTGTTTGTACAAAAAAATTGATAAAGTTTGTAAAATTCCGTTTCTGTTTATAAAAACGGAATAAAACGGTAACATTTTTCGGTTGATTTTTTACATCGAACCATTCGATGCTAACGGATGTTGACGATTGGTGAGTGGAAAGTTGACGGTGGTTTTTGCAAGATGCGCGGCATAAATTCCGTAAATCATTTCCAACGTTTGCCGGGCGTTGTAAACATTGGACACCGGTTGACGGTCTTCGACAATCGCCTGCATCAAATCCCAAACCGCGAAACGGTTTGTTTCAATAAATGACGGCACAATATCCGGTTTCCCCTGTAATTTTTTGTATAAAGAATCAAGCGGTTCGCCATCGGGAATCACACGGTCTTTTATAAGCGGAATATTTTCAGTTGCGGAATTGTTTGGCGGAGCAAAAGGGGAATTGTTGAAACGGAGCGGTTCCGGGTCTCTGGAACCATCGACAAACCGAAAGGACAACATTCCTTTGCTTCCTATTACACAAATTCCCATACGATGACCGTCTTTGTTGTGATTTCGTCGGCTTTCAAAAGTTCCGCGCACACCGCCTGAAAACCGAAACGCCGCAAAAATCTCGTCTCCTGCTGCGGGTCCGATTGGCTCAACCGTTTGGGTCAATTCTGATTTTGTAACAGGATGCCCATGAAACCGTATGTCGGAGATAACACTTTCGGGTGTACCAAAAATAAACGTTTGTACATCAAGAATATGCGTACCAAGAGTCATTAAATCCTCTCCGCCGCCGCGATGGTCATTTTTACCCCAACCCTGAATTGTGAGCGGAGTTCCGATTTTACCGGACTCGATAAGCCGTTTCATGGTAATAAATCCCAAATTGTAACGGCAATGATGAGCCATACAAATCTTGATACGTTTTTTCTCAACAATAGTAACGATTTCATCAGCTTCGTGCAAAAACGCAGTCAATGGCTTTTCGCAATAAATGTGACAACCTTTTTCGGCAAGCAACCGGATTTGTCCCAAATGATCGCCCGGTTGACGCGACGTAAGAACAACAATATCGGGCGATTCGTGTTCCAACATTGCTTCGCAACTCGTGTAATGCCGTTTTGCTTGAATGACGGACATTTTTTGTTCAATATCTTTCGAGTTGGAATCGATATACGCAACAATTTCAACATTGGGAATACCGAGAAACGCCGCATGTAAACCATGCAAACCTAACATTGGTTTCGACGTATCCTTAACAATGGCAACTTTCCATTGTTTGCTTGCAAGATCGGCAGCCCCTGCCAAATGACCGGCAAGAGTTGTTCCCGCAACAAAAAGACCGGAAGTTTTGAGAAAGTGACGTCTTGAAAAATCGTTTATTTTTGTCATAGTAAAAATCCTTTGAGTAAAAATTTCTGACAGTTACAGTAAAATCCTAAACATCTTCGGGTTTCGGTACAACAAAAGGCGTCCGATAATCTCGTGTCATCATGGCATTGGCTTCGTTGTTGTCGATAAAAATTTCTTTATCAACATCAATTTTAAGCATTGTTCCCAATGAGAGCGGCGTTTTGTTCAGATCAACACCGTTCGCGTTGAGATGTTCCAATGTCCGTGCTAAAGTTGTTTCATTATCGTCTAAAGACTTAACCGATTCAAGTACCTGTTTCAGATTGTTGTTAGAAATTTTGTTACTTTCACCTAAATAGTACGAAATATTACCGAGATGACAGAGTGCAGTGGACAGCTCGCCGCAACGGGCGTTCGCCGTAACTTTCGCCGGATCGTTCGCAAGCACGGCATTGATAAAATTCGGAATATGCACTTCCGTCGGATCACGATCTTCAACGGATTTACCATTCGCGTCTGTATTTTTGAACGTTTTGATCAAATTACCTTTGGAATCATAAACGAATGTTTGTGTAAAACACCACCAAAAATTGTTCTGCATACTGTACAGTTTTCCTTGTACGGCGTACCCTTCCGTTCCATAAATAATTGAACCGATTCGTGTACCGATTTTATCGCCAACAGGCAGCGTGAATGGTGGCGACGGCAAGTTACGAACTTCGATCACCAAACTCTTGTCGCCATAATTGTACAGTGCAACCTGCGTGTTGGCAGTGTCGCCGGCATCGTGATAATTCGGGTCTTTCATCTCAATATCGTAACCAATTCGTCCGCCGTAACAAAGTACGGAATTCGGAAAACGTTCAACGCCGAGAAAACGCCGGGCGGTGTCGATTTGATGCGTTCCCTGATTTGCAATGTCGCCGTTACCATAAAGCCGTTGCCAGTGCCAATCGTAATGAAAACGCTTGCGGGTCAGCGGCTTGACCGGCGCGGGACCGCTCCAAAAATCGTAATCAATACCTTGCGGAATAGGATAATCGCCGAGCGAACCAATCGCTTTTCTGCCGTCATGATAAAGAAGTACACGGGCAAAATTCACGTTACCGATTCCGCCGTTACGAATAAACTCAACAGCGTCACGGACATTTGATGTTGATCGTTGTTGCGTACCGTGTTGGAAAACGAGACCGTATTTCTTCACAGCGGCAACAAGTGATTTACCTTCCGTTAAGTTATGCGTCATCGGTTTCTCCATGTAACAATGCTTACCCGCTTGCAAGGCGAGAATACCGGTCAGCGCATGCCAATGATTGGAGGACGCACAAGTTACGATATTCACGGCTTTGTCGTCGAGCGATGATCGGAAATCGGTAACTGCTTTGGGAGCGTAACCGTACCAGTCTTTGATTCTTTTGCTCAAAGCATTGGCACGATTGATGTCGGGATCGCAACAGTACAAAATTTTTATACGTTTATCTGCTCCGAAAAATTGAGCGTGAACCGCCGCCCGTCCTCCGGCAGCAACGATGCACACACCAAGCCGGTCATTGGCTCCAAACTCTTTTTTTGTTGCAACATTTTGAGTTAACTCATCCGCTGCCAGAGTTTTTGTAATACCGGCGGCAGCACCGGCAGTCATTGCCGCACAGAATGAATCTTCAAAAAAACGGCGTCTTGAAATATTTGTCATGTTAATAATAATGAATAAAAAGTTGAAAAAATTGGAAAGGAAACGAAAACTATTTTTTATGGTAATACAAAATTACCGGATTGAATTTTATTTACAAACCCCAAACCACAAATCACAAACCCCAAAATTTACGTTCGCCATTGACGTTTGCGGTTGAGTTTGCTTTTGAGAATACTGACACAAATATTGACATCGTCCACGATTTCAAAATCGCACATTCCGACGTTGATAATATCCGCACCGTTTTCAAACGCCCAACGGAAACCGTTTTGCGGCGGAATCGCACCGCCTGCAAGAACTTTGAACGCGATCCACGGTTCGGGACGATCCTGCATGAACGCGATTGTTTCGTCGGGATCGGGACAAAAAACATTGTCGTGTTCCGGCAATCCCGGTGCGAATGACCAATATTGATGGTGATGAAAAGTCTTCATCCAAAATTCAGGAACAATATTTTTTTCGATACATGATTTAAACGTGCTGACATGATGCGCACAAATACCAGCCGGTAAATCGTGTTTGTGAATTAAATCCAAACAGCGAAGAACTGTTTTTGTATCACCTTGTTTCATTAATCGGTCAGCCGCCAGACCTTGAATCAACACCGCCGAAGCATCGTGCTTGATAGAATACTCAATCCGTTCAATAAGTTCTTCCGGCGTGTTTCCATAACAATAAGTAATTGCTTGGATGGCGCCGTTTGCCTTTTCCCAATATTCTTTGACTAACGGGCAGCCTCTCGGATTCATCATAATTGTGTTGATTCCGCACGCTTCCGCCATTTGGAGAGTGGCAAACTGTTTTTCTTTCGTGTGATACGCTGCCAGTAAATTGGAGACAAACGCCAAGTCGCGGTCGTGCGACCAACCAAGCCACGGACCGCCGCCGAAAGTCATCCGGCTTATTTCCAAACCGCAAATTTGTACAGTTGAAATTTTTTCCTTCAGGTCGGAAAATTTCGCCCAATTCGTATTCTTCCGTGTTGGAGCCGAGACGGCGTCCACGTCTTCGGAATTTTGTTTCGGTATTGTTTCACCAATAGCAGCCTTTTCCTCACAAGGCAATACAGTAACAGCAGCACCGCCTAACAAAATTTTGCCGAGCATCTCACGTCG
>JAISQH010000656.1 GCA_031274385.1 Planctomycetaceae bacterium
CGGCATGAGTAATATTGCTTCATTGCTCGCCGGCACTCCGGGAAGCGAAGATACCGGCATTATTGGTTTGATCTACAACAACGCCCTTTCCGGCGGTGAGAAAAAATCAATGATCAGCGATATCCTGGACACCATTGACAGTGTGGCACGTTCGACAACCTACAACGGACGCCAAATCATCAACGGTGCCCTTGCTTACAACACTTCCGGCGTGAATACGTCGCAACTCAAAGGTCTCCGAATTAACAAAGCCGATGTCGCTGCCGGAGGAACAAATGTTGATATTGTCCTTCAGCAAAAAGCCGATAACGCAAGATTGGCATTGAATTATGAAGATTTTACTAATGACAATTCTGATGCTCTAACTACCGAGACCATTGAAGCGGGAACTACAATCACTATCGGTCTTCAAAACCAATCGAAAGTGACTTACACATTTGAAGAAGATACGGAAATCGTTTCGACTACTGGAACCCCAACTGATGGTGTGACAGAACTACTTGCATCTGAGTTTCTCACATCACTTAATAATCTACTTCGAGGTTCTGGTGTAACTGCAAAATTTGACGACGATGGTACTTCGCCCGGAGCAATCATTTTTGAGTCAAATGCTGTTGGAAGTGACCAAGTTCTTGAAGTGACAACCGGTGGTAAAACAGCTGAATATCTTGCCAAAGCTATTGTAACGGCAGAGATTAATGATACTAATGATGGATATGAAGTCGGTACGGTAGAGGATGATCAAGCTTCCGAAATAAAGGGTTCGGACGCGGTAGTTACTGTCAACAATCAGAAAGTTACCGCAAAAGGACTAAATCTTTCGTATGCGGAATCTGGTTTGTCGTTCACTACATTGCTTTCTGAAACGTTTGCGAAAAATGACGGAGTGGAAATTGATCCAGACGATCCTCCTACATCGAGTTTTACCATAACGGGAGGTGGTGCGATGTTCCAGCTTGGTAAAGATGTTGTTTCGGATTTGCAATTACGGGTTGGCATTTCCAGTGTTGGAACCGGTTATCTTGGCGGTTCCAACGGGACGCTTGCGGAACTTCGCAATATCGATTTCGATTCCGACGCCGGTTTGAAACAAGCGTACAGTATTGTCAACGACGCCATCAACAGTTTGGCAAAATCCCGAACACAAATCGGGGCATCACAAAATTTGTTGACCGCGAACACCAACAACCTCGATCAACTCTTGACAACCGTCACCGAAGCAGAGGGAAAAATTTCAAACACAGACACCGCGTTGGAATCGTCCCGATTAGCACGAAACGAATTACTCGCTCAAATGGCAATGAGTTCGATTCTTTATTCGCGAGAGTTTGCCGCTTTCTCGGTTGGGTCGCTTTTCGGATAAGAATAAAGACTTGTTCTATTACTGTTGTTACTGTCAACAAATTTTACAGATTATACAGATTAGTTTTTTATTGAAATCTGTAAAATTTGTTGACAATAACAACAATAATGGAACAAGTCTAATTTGTTGATTTAATCAACTGTAATGAACGCAAAACATATTCAGCAATGTTGAAAGCGAACTACTGTTGCCTTCCTGAAAGAGCCGGCTCACTTGACAATCGACAACGGGACCTTTTTCCGGGTTCACGAGGACAGTGTAGAGTTGACTGCGTAATTTTCGGAGGGGTTCGAGGCTGGGGCGTTTGAGATCGGCTTGGTTTTCGACAATTAGAATGAGTTGGCGTTTTCGGCGTTCGTTAATCATATTAACGGTGGAGATGGATTGATTGCGTTTTTCTGTGAAGAAGGAATCGACTTGGAATTTTGCTTTCTGTGCGTCGACTTGATCGTTTCCCAAGCCGTAAATGATCGCGCGGTCACTGAACGGAACCGTTGTTAGTTCCTTGAAGGACGTGACGAAGCAGGAAAAGCCCTTATCGACAATGACCACTTCCACATCGAAAAGAACCGCCCCTTCCGCAACATGGAGATCGGCATTGGTTCCTTTCCGGTGATCGACATATTTAATTGTATTGCGAATATCCTTAAACCGGTCTGTTCGGACACCGGTTTTTCCCATAATATCAAAAAAGTCCTCTGTAAAAACAAAGGTGAATTTCCGATTGATTCGGGTGATACGTTTGACAAAATCTTCAATATTGGCAGCCATTGTATCGGAATTGTTTGTGAATTAGCCTTGTTCCAAAACTTGAAAAAGCATGTAAAGGGATTTTCGTTTTGTCAACAGATGATACGGATTGAACAGATTTTCATAAAAAACGAATCTGTAAAATCTGTTGATAATAACAACAACGAGAGTTACCGAGTATAATCGAAAAACTTCCTGCCAACAAGATGTTTAAGACATGATTAGTGGTGAATTGATCTTATTTTTAGGACAAGTCGAAATGTTCCAGCGGTCCGGCGGTCACGAATAAAGGGTCATCGAGCGGATATTTTTTCAGGGCGGCATTGACATCATCCAGAGTGATTTGTCGAATATCTTCAAGTTCTTGCCGGATTGTTCTGTATTGACGGAGTCCGATCCAATCGTTTCCGATAGAAAACAAACGTCCGGCAGGTCGTTCGTTGGCAAGAACCAGTCGGGACAACATTTTGCTTTTGGAGCGGTCAAGTTCTTCTTGGGTTAAGTTATTTTTCATTGTTTCGGCGTAGATTTTCCGGGTTCGGTCTAAAACTTCTTCGGCAAATTCGGGTTCGCTGGAAAGACCGGTGATGTAATAACCGTTATCGAGGAATTCGTTGGTTCCCAGTTCTGCGGAATCGGCGGTGCCGGAGTCAACCAGTTCCCAGTAAAGCCTGCTTCCGACATCATCGCCGATCATATTGGCAACCATTTCGGCGGTCAACCGATCTTCATCTCTGGCACTGGGGGCATCGGAGAGGAGTAAGGTATATTGTTGTGCGGCGGACTCTTTGAAAAAGCGATGAAACCCGCGATGTCCTCTAACCCGTTGAAAGTCCGGCACATTTTTTCTTGGCAAATCTTGTTGTTTCCAATTTCCGCAGACTTGTTTTGCTTTTCGGACGAACTGATTGAAATCGAGGCGACCTGTTCCGATTAACACGATGTTTTCCGGTTGGTATTGTTCTTCGAGGTAACAGTGTAATTGGTCAGCGGTCAGACCGGAAACGCTTTCGATCGTTCCGAGAACGCTGTTCGCGAGCGGATGACCGGCGAAAAACAGTTCTCGGCTTTTATCATCGGCACCGAATGGGGGTTGATCGTCATACATTCGGATTTCTTCCAAAATAACTTGTTTTTCCATTTCAAAGTCATCCTGCCGTAACGCCGGACGAAGGAGACCGCTGAGAAGTTCAACTGCTTCATCCAGTAATTCGGGGAGGAGTGAGGCGAAGAAAACGGTTTGTTCTTCGGTTGTGAAGGCGTTTGCGTCGGCTCCGATTTCGTCAAACTGACGATTAAGTTCTTCGGCGGAACGGTTTTCGGTGCCTTTGAAGGCGAGATGTTCAAGAAAATGGCTTACTCCGGCAATCTCCGGTGTTTCATTTCGGGAGCCGGTGTTCACAAAGAATCCAAACGAAGTCGAATACGCCGCCGGATTGACTTCCGCAATCACCTCAAGACCGTTATCGAGTTGTGCCTTCTGAAATTGCATTAAGAATTGGTGATTTGGGGTGTGTGGTTTGGGTTTTGGGGGTTGTGATTTGGGTTTATTAATTCTTTCTGACTCCAACGGAGTCACCCTAAAATAGCCGGTGGTTTGCGGTACTCCGCAAACCGCCGGAACCAAAGATTAATTACAATAAAACCCTGAAAGGGTTTCCTAATCAAAACCTCACAACAGATGAATGGAAAACCCTTTCAGGGTCATTTTATTATTTCTCCTCGATTCCGGGAGTTCGATGAGTACATCGAACTCCCGGCTATTTTGGAATGACTCCGTTGGAGTCAGTTGGAAAATTCCGTCTTTTTCATCCGATTCCCCGTCTTTTTTATTTAACTCCAACGGAATCAAAAAAAACAATTTTCAATTGTCCATTATCCATTGTCAATTTTCCATTATCCATTTTCAATTCTCCCTGCTCATTCCGAGTAATTTTTCGATTTTTTCGATTTTATGCAGACGTTTTTGGTGTCTTCCTCCGTCGAATGGGGCGTTGAGCCAGATTTCGATAATTCGATGAATGGTTTCTTGGTCGAGCATATCGGCGGAAAGACAGAGGACATTGAGGTCATTGTGGCGTCGGCTCAATTCGGCGGCGAGTTCGTCGATAATCGGGGCGGCGCGAATCCCTGAAAATTTGTTGGCGGTAATACACATTCCGATGCCCGTACCGCAAATCAGGATACCCCTATCCACTTCGCGGTAACTCACTCGTTGCGCAACCTCCACCGCAACATCAGGATAATCAACCGGCAATTTCTCCTCCAATGCCGGACCGAATTCCAAAACATCATGCCCTAATTGGCGAAGAAAATCCGCAGTCTTCATGCGAACCGCAATGCCGTGATGGTCACTTCCAAGCGCTATTTTAAAAACCATGATTAATAGTTGATAGTGGATAGTTAATAGTGGAGAGTGGGGGAGTGAATTGTGGGGAACGAATTGTGGAAAAAAGTGAGTCAACAGTAAGGAGTCAATAGTAAATAAGGACAATTAAACCGCTTGCGCTCACTCTCCACTCTCCACTATCCACTCTCAACTAAGGTAAGGGTATGTTTCGTTTTGGTTTCTTCTTCTCCAGGTATCGATGATTGCCATTGTTCGATAGAGGAGTGAGGCGGCGCGTTCTTTTGTATCGGCTTCGGTGTAGCAACGCAATTCCGGGGCGTTGCCGGAGGGTCGGATGTGAACAATGTCCTGATCGACGAAGGTCATACGAATTCCGTCGGTGTGATCAATTGTTTGTAATTCACCGAAAGTGGCGAAGACGAGTTGGATCATTTCATCGCTTCCGGTGGCGAGTTCTTCCATTTTATGTTTTGAGAGTTCTTGTGGAAAGTTTGGGAGCCGGTCACTCATGACGATGCGTCGGGGCAGGTAACGGATCATTTCGGAAAGCGGAACGCCAACCTCTTTGGCATGACGCAATGTTGCGATGTGAACAATGGACGGGTCACGGGTTGGCAACGGGGAAAGGGGGCGTTTTGATTCTTCTTCATCGAGAAGAATGGAAGTTGCGGTCAAAAATCCGCCGTTGGCTTCGTAACCTACAACCCGTTGATCCCCTTGTGACACGGCATGTTGCATTGCTTCGATGACGTAGGGGGAACCGATTTTGGTTCGGATGATTTTTTTGAACCAGCCGGAGCGTTCCAACGCGGTACTGGAACTAACCGGCGTGACCACGCAGTCAGCCAAGAGAAAACGCGAGGTGAGGATTCCCGTAATATCGCCGCGTATCCATTCGCCGTGTTCATCGAACAACAACGGGCGGTCGCCATCGCCATCGGTTGCGAGAATCGCGTCGAATGGCGGGGGATCCCCAGCCGCCCATTTTCCGGCAAGAAACAAATCTTCGTCACGAACCGCTTCGGTATCGACTGCGATAAAGGATTCGCTGCGTCCTAACCGAGTGACGGCGGCACCCAATTCGGTGTAAAGTTCATACAACAGGTCTCGTCCGACGGCGGAATGTTCATAAAGCCCGATTCGGAAACCTGATAAGAAACCGGACGGAAACGCCTGAATGTACCGATCAATATAACGCCTCTTGGCTTCGCCGTGATCGGTTTCCGCTGTGAAATTTTCTTGATCGGCGTTTAACATTCCGTTTTGGTCGAACAATTGATCCGGCACAATAACGATTTGCTTTCTGATTTCGGATTCGTCCTTTTTGAGAATTTCACCGTTTGGGAGATGAAATTTGATTCCGTTCCGATCTTCGGGTATATGACTTCCGGTCACCATGATGGCGGGGATTTTTTCCGACAACCCGTATAGTGCCACAGTTGGAGTGGGGACGGTTTGGCAATCAATCGGTTTGGCACCGAAATACCGGATGGCTTCCCTAACCACGCGGGCGATTCGCGGTGAACTGCTGCGGAGGTCGTAAGCGGTTGCAACCCGATCGATCTGATTCGTTGAACAAGTTGCGGCATATTGAAGAAAACCGATGGTGTAAGCAAAGCAAACAAAATCAGTCATATCAACAGCCAACCCCCGCGCCCCGCTGGTTCCAAACTTAACGCCGCTGCGATTCATCAACTGATCAATGGATACGTTCATGGATTAGGTCAATAAAATGGGAGATTCGGGAGAATTAAAAGAGTAAAAAGCAACTTTTTTCAACGAATCCGGTGATAAAATCAATTATTCAATATTCTATCGCCACCAAAATATTCCGCAAGTCCTTTCTTTTTTGGTTATGATCAATAGTTTTGTCAACAGATGATACAGATTTAACAGATTTCAATAAAAAACGAATCTGTTTAATCTGTAAAATCTGTTGACAATAACAATAATAATGGAACAAACCGCCGGAACGAAAAAATTTTTTGCGTGATACGGGTCAATTTAGGAGATAATCTCACTGATTATTTCACTCCAAGGACCTTTTTCACCTTTTGCGTTCTCCCAACGCGCTGCCATGTACACTGTTTTTCCTCGTTCTGAGGGCGGGAACTCCAGAATGTGAGAAGCACGGGTTACGAGGACACTTGATGTTAACTGGTTGGGATCGGTGATGGGTTCGTCGCTGGTTTTGAAATAAACAACGGCACCGATGGCGTTTTCGGGTTTTTTCCTTCGGCTTCGTCCTGAATCCCGAATGTGCAAAATCAATTCGTAATGATTCTTGCTTTCGGTTGTAATGACCGGATGGGTATCCGGTGCCGGTCGGGAAGTAGGGTTCCGGTCATGGGACGGCACGCCCATTGCCTCACGGTCAACATCGGTCACGGCAGGGTTGTATAAAAAACCTTGAACAAACTTGCGAAGAGACGATTTCAACACGTCGCGTGCTTCATTCTTTTCCAAAACATCTAATTTCCCACGATTTGGAAATTCGGCTTTTGTTAGCGTGTTGGAATAGGCGGAGTATTGCTGTTGCAAGAGGACGACGCTTTCTTCGGGGATTTTCATTGCGTCATAATGTTCCATTGCGTAAAGCACAAGGTTCTTTGCCCAAACCAACAAACCTTGATCCGATCTTGGCAAGTAATCATGTTTTGTCATTATTCCATCCTTTCAATTTGTTCCGTACAAGACAACTATTGACGCTGTTTCCTTCAAAAGTAAAAGGAACTATATCTAAATTTAATTGATTTTTTCCAAAATGAAAAGAGGATACCCGAAAAATTCAAAAATATCTTTCCAAGCCTGAAAGCGTTCCCACAAACTTTGCGGGATGTCCCCTAAGAGTTGGGGGAAGTTTTTCAATGCTTGGGGGAGTTCCCTTAAATGTTGAGGGAAGTTTTTTAAGATTCGGGGGAATTCCCGCAAAAATTGGGGGAAGTTTTTTAAGATTCGGGGGAGTTCCCGCAAAGTTCGGGGGAAGTTTTTTAAGATTCGGGGGATGTTTTTTAATTTTTGGGGGAAGATTTTTAAGATTTGATATTCAATAGTCGCGCAACGACGGCATTAAGCATGACCGGCGGTGTAATCAATATTAGACTTGTTCCATTATTGTTGTTATTGTCAACAGATTTTACAGATTTTACAGATTTGTTTTTTATGAAAATCTGTAAAATCTGTATAATCTGTTGACAAAACGAACCCCACCCGCCCCAAATCCCAAACCACACACCCCAAATCCCAACCCCCCCAACCCCAATCCCAAACCAAAATGATTTAAAAATCTTTTCTTGACTGTTTTGGCACAATTTCGTATGATGACGTATTCTATTCTGTGAATTTGTTTGTTTTTGAATCGCGTTTAATTACAGGATGCAACCCATTATCAGGAAGTTCTTGCGATTATTTTGGTTGTGTTTTTGTTGGGGAACGCTGTTGCTGGTGGTGTTGGCAGCGGTGGGGGGGGTTGTTGCCCTGTATCATATCAACTCCCAAATCCGTATCT
>JAISQH010000002.1 GCA_031274385.1 Planctomycetaceae bacterium
CCGTTGGGAGTTTCGCCGACCTCCATCAACGCCGGTTCGTGGATTTCAAAAAACGAACAAAATCAAAACGCGCCGCCGAAACCATTGACACAAAAAAGAATCGGTAACATTAAATCTCAAGACACAAACCAATGGGCGCAAGAAATCGAAGTCAACGGTCGATGCGGGACGTTGTTTTTCACGTTGGTTCAAAACGGTGCGGCGTTACAATTTTCTATTGATTCTTCGTCCGTTGATTTGATTGACCGGATTGAATTCGGTGCGGCAACCCAACACGCCAGCCGTGTCTATTATGGTCACGGTTATTGTATTTCAGAACCGAAAATGTTTATCGCAACAGCCGGAGGTCATAATTTGTCAACGTCGCATGTCGGTATGGATTTTGAAAACGGTATTTCGGTTTTACAAGCGAGTAGTTTTCCGCCGGATCGGTTCATTGTTGATCCTGAGAACAAAAAATATACGTTGGGCGTTCATCCGGCAACAACAATAACGTTACTTCCCGGTTTGAACGGAGCGATGGATTGTGCAATTCAATATCGTCCGATTTGTGACAAAACCGCTTCGCCGGGTTTCAAAAGTAAAGCGGGGCGATTTGTGTTCGATATTTGGGGCGGGCAGTACAAGGAACACACTGAAACGGTCAAAAACGCGGTTCGTTACGGATTGACTGATTCGCAGTTTATCGTGCATAATTGGCAGCGTTGGGGTTACGATAACCGGTTGCCGGATATTTTTCCGCCGAATCCCCGATTGGGAACGCTCGAAGAAATGCAGGAAACCCTGAAACTTTGCGACCAAAACGGGATTCAGTACGGTATTCACGATAATTATATTGATTTCTATCCCGACGCCGAAGATTATAATTTTGATGTAACAACATTTTACGAAAACGGTCAACCGCGAAAAGCGTGGAACAATTATGGTATTGAGGCGCAAAGTTATCAGTTCCGCCCTGACAAGGTTCAGAAATTTCTGGAACGGAATCTCGATCTGCTGATACCGCAACTTCCAATGTCAACTTATTTTGTCGATGTGTTCACGTCGATTCCGCCGGTTGATTTTTATGATCGGGACGGACAGTTTCATAGCCGGACAGAGTCGCAAGCCGCTTGGAACAAAGCGTTTGATACAATCCGCGACCGTTTGTCAAAAGCGAACAAAAATTTTCCAAGCGCAACAACTTCCAGCGAAGCCGGAATGGATTCGCTTATCGGTCATCTTGACGGAGCCGATTGCCAGTTTATGTTCCTTTCGTCGGAGTCAGGTGAATTTCGTATTCCGGTAAAATGCAAGGAATGGTCGCGGGTTCCTTGGTTCGACGCGGTACATCACAACACGTTTTCGTTACACGGAGTTGGTTACAGCAACCGTTACGAAGCCAGTCGAGGTCGTATATTGCACGGAATTGAAAGCGACGATTATATTGCGTCCGAAATTCTAACCGGTCACGCGCTCATGGTTGATTGGGGCAGTTCCAAACGCGGTGCTGTACGAAAATACTGGCTCGCTCAAGATTTGGTACGATATCTTGCCGATAAAGAAATCGAAAGTGTTGAATTTTCGGACGGTAATATCCATCGGCAAATTGTTAGATGGACAGGCGGTTCTCATTCTTTCGTTAATCTCGGTAGCGATGATTGGAATTGTGAAGGCGCAGGAAAAATAATTCCGCCGTATGGCTATCATGTGGTCTGTTTAATGCCGGGCGGAAAAACATTGATGTCACAAATTATTAAAATAAATGGTCGAATTGTCGAATCTTGTTATATGAAATTGACGGAAGAAAGAAAAACAAGTAAACAGATTTGTTACGTCAATGCCCGTCAAAAAAACGCAACGAATATTTTGCCGGTTACGCCGAAATTAAATTCGTTCCAGTATCTAGGCGGGAACAAATTTTCTGCTGATTTTGCGTGGAATGTCAAAGGGGAAATTGAAAAAGACCTTTGCGTTTTTGTTCATTGTACGGAAAAACGCCTGAGTTGGCATCAGAAATTGAAGGATGCGGTTTTGGGCGGCGGTATTTCTAAGACACCGACTTCGCAGTGGAAAAACAATACCGTTTCGGATTTGCTGACGATGAGTGTTCCTGACGATCTTCCGGCGGGACGATATTATCTTGTTGTCGGGTTGTACGATTCGAAAGGCGACGGCAAGCGTTCCTCTTTGATTGGTTTCGATACCGGTGGTCAACGTTACGCTGTCGGCTGGCTGAAAGTTGAACGAAAAAAAACCGACAACAACGTTGCCAATCTTTCGTTGGAACCGTTCGAATGGGAAGACGAAAAATTGTACGAACGACTTTTGCCGACAACGGAACCGGTTGATTTTAATGTTGCGAAAACGAAGGGTGCATTCCGTATCGAAATTGATAATAAGGTGAAAACCGTAACAGTCACCCCGCTTCCCTACGAACCGGCAACAGAACTTTTGTTATATCCGGCGGCGATGAAGTTACCGGAAACCGCGAAAAGCGTCAAAGCGTTCGATGCTAACGGCAAGGAATTGCGTGATGTTCCGTTCAAAAACGAGGGCAACGCCGTTATTTTCACGACTCAGGAAAAGGAGTTTTCCTACCAAATCGCTTGGTGATCCTGTCTCCGGCAAGACGGTTTTGGTGCAGGATACGCTTTTTTGGTGCTATCATTTTTTATTGCTTCAAATTTTTGTAATGAAAAATCAAAAAACTATTTTACTGTTAATTAAACGAAATACAATTACAAAATCAATATTATTATATTATTGCGCACAAAGGTTTAAAGAGAGTCTATCTTTTCCTATTTTGTTTTGATTATCGAAT
Source organism: Planctomycetaceae bacterium (assembly GCA_031274385.1). GTDB lineage: Bacteria > Planctomycetota > Planctomycetia > Pirellulales > Thermoguttaceae > WRKP01. The sequence goes on from JAISQH010000002.1 coordinate 2,804, forward strand.
CGGTTACATCAGAAAATTTCAAATGAACTATCTCCGAAGGGATATGCAGACCGGCAAACCGACCAAGAACGATTATCAACCTGTCCCTATCGTCTTGACAGTGTTTCAATACCTCATTAATCAGCTCACGGCTAACATAGAATTGACGATACTCATTATGTCTTTTGCCGCGGGGTATGTCGGAAAAAGGTTTTTTGTACAATACGCCCAATTCCACTGCATAGCGGAATATCGTACTACATGCTACTATTCAACGATGTACCGTACAAGGAGATAGATAATCGTTACAACAATCAATAAACTGTTTCGCCACTTCTTGCGTTATTGATGAAACAGATGTTGTTGTGTCAAAATATAAAAAGAAACGATTATACCAGTCACGATAAAATTTTTGTGTCATCGGTTTTAATCTTTCTTTCGTCTTTGAAAAACGCTCCATTAGTTCTTGTAGCGTTATGCCAGA
>JAISQH010000011.1 GCA_031274385.1 Planctomycetaceae bacterium
TTCGGACGGGGTGCTGACTGCCAGGCTTCCTTGCCATAATTTGCTCCTTTCAAAAAAATCATTATGACTTGTTCTACCAAGTTTAGCAACCATACCCCCAAATCTGGAATAATCAGGAATTTCTTCCCGAACATTGCAAATTTAAAAAAACATAGCGTTTTTTCCTTTTTTAGAAGTTCCCAATAATTTGTCTCGTCGGTAGCAAGCTACCGTCGCTAACGTGACTTGTTCAGTCTTTTTTGAGAAATTTTTGATCAATTACGATCATTTTTTCAGAAAACCGTTATTAATGAGCCAGATTTTGCAGAGTTCCGTCCAAGTTTCGTTACCGGGTTTTCCTTTTGCCAGACCTTGACCGTGTGCTCCTTTTTGATAAATGTGCAACTCGGCAGGAACATTGGCTCGGCGAAGTGCCAGATAAAACTCAACCCCGTTTTCCGCCGGAACAGCCTTGTCTTCATTCGTAAAATAAATAAATGTCGGCGGCGTTTTTTCGGTCACTTGCTTTTCGTTTGAATAGTAATCAATCAACTCCTTCGGAGCATCCGAACCAATCAAATTATTTTGCGAACCGCGATGAGTGAATCGGGCATCAAACAGAATCACCGGATAACAAAGAATCATAAAATCAGGACGACAACTCATTTTGTCGATTTCATCGGTTGGTTCTTTGGCAAGATCGAAATGAGTTCCGGCAGTGGAGGCGAGGTGTCCGCCGGCAGAAAAACCCATCACTCCGATTTTTAACGGATCAATTCCCCAATCTTGGGCGTTGAATCGAACCGTTCGAATCGCCCGCTGAACATCAAGCAACGGATTCGGATGACCATAACCCTTGCCGCGATGACGGTATTCCAGAATGATTGCCGTGACTCCAAAAGAACAAAACCATTCGCCAATCTGTTTTCCTTCATGATCCAACGCCAAACCGCCATAACCGCCGCCCGGACAAACAACAACCGCCACATCAGTTGCTTTATCTTTGTTCGGAAACCAAACCGTGATATGTGGTTTGTCTTTTTCTTCGGTTCCCAAAGCGTTCGGGGCACCTTTTTCCCAAAGCGTTATTTGTTTCTGCTCCAACGCGTTCAAATGAACCGGCGGGCAAAAAATAAGTAAGGTAACAAACAATGTTGTTGTCAAAAATAATAGTGTTTTCATTGGTATTGTTGTTTTGGTTCACAGTCCATCTACAAAATTTATGATAAGTTGCGCACAAAGATCGGCTTGAATCTTTTTCCATTCTTTTTCCATTCTTTTTCCAGAATGGATTGATCTAAAACAAAATGTGAAAAGGTGGACTCTATTTTAAAAACTTTTGTGTCCTTTGTTGCTTGGTGCGATTCCGATTGAAGATAGGGATGTGGTGATTGATCCGGTCAAACAAGAATTGACATTGCCGCCGGATCGACCCTATCTGCCGCGCGTGTACATTAAATGAGAGTTGCCAAGTTAGTAGTTAGTAGCCGGTAGTCAGTTGCCGGTGACGCAAGCGGTTGACTTGATATTGCCGCGAAAATATTATTATTTTCTTCTTTACCAAGTCTCTTTACTGAAATCAATTGGATCGTAACCAAGTCCACCGCTTGCAATGACGTTAACTGCTTTGGCATCATCCGGACAAACAGCAGATAAATACGGTCCGAAACCAATGTCGTCATCCATTGTTTTGGCTGAGCCGTCCGCATACGCCACAACAACAAGACCCGGATGCATCGATGAAGGACGAGCATAAAGTAAAGGAACCGAAGGAGCAGAAGAAAGTTGACCAGCTATTCTTTCTTCATTGATTTTCGAATAAAAGGACGAAGAATTACTCGGTTGGTTTGACCAAACGAAACCGCAACTCGCAACGGCTTCTTTATTTCTAGTATTAAATGAACTATCAGGTCTTGCATAATATAGTAATTCATCTACAGTCAGTCCTGATGGTAGATACCAAGTCAACGCTTGTATATTTTCCGAAAGTAAAATCGTATTACTGGTTCCATCTACAATTTCGTCTAATTTGACTTTCTTGTTAATGGAAGCTAAATCAATGCGTCGGTCTTTAAAAAGCATAAATTTCGGTGCAACATTTCCCCTCTGAATAGGGTCAGAACCTGTTGGTGCCGGTAATATTGAATTTTCTTCCGGTCCGCAGTTGACGACGTAACTCAGGATAGGATTACCTGCTTGCTGTTGGAGATAAGCCGAAGTACAAATCAGCACCGGCGGAGAAGATTGAAGTGCTTGCGCTGCATTTCCTGGTACATTTGCATCATCTGCGGTTAGCAACTCGTAACGTTTGTTCTCTTCGATTTCCGGCAAAATGGCAACAACCCAACTCAACACACGGGGAACAGGTGAGTTATTGCCAATAGGTCTATAATTTCCCAATTGGTTAAGATGTCCCGGCAGACCGTTGTTGTTGAGGGCATAATTGACGATGGCAAGGCTGAGATTTTTTTGGTTATTGATACACTGCGCACGCCGCGCGGCTTCACGTGCGTAGTTGACCGCCGGAATCAACAAACCAGCCAACATACTAATAATCACAATCACAATAAGAAGCTCCACCAAAGTGAACGCACGCTTCAAACCAAAATGCCGGACAAAAAAAATCGAAGTCATATCAGAATCCAGAAATAAAGGATTGGTGAAAGAGTAAAATTCAGCCCCTATTTTCGCATGTCGTAAAAAAATTTCCACAAAAATTTTGTCAATATGGAAATTTTCTGGAAAAAAATTAGAAAAATATCCTTTTTCAACCATTTCAGACTCAAAATACTCCTTGCGTCTGATATTTTTCTATCCTTTTTCTATCCTTTTCCTCTCTTTTTCTATCAGTGAACTTTTTTACTCGGAAACAATGGCATGAGCCGGGCAAATGTTTTTGCACAAGTTACAACCGGCACACAAGTATTTGTTGATCCGAATCCGGTTGTCGTTTTCAAAAGTGACTTTTTCCAAACCGGGGCAACCAAGTTTCAAACAAGCATTGCATTTTCGGCATTGTTCTTCGACAACCCGAAGCGGTGCTCCCAACGGTTGACGTAAATGCAACGGACACGGAGCCTTTGACACGATCAACCACGGTTCCGGTGATTCTGTTGCTTCTTTGAGTGTTGCGATTACTGTTTTGGTTTCGCGCGGATCGACAGTTCGGACATTTTTGATACCGCAAGCCCGACCAATCTCTTCTATCGACGCTTCAATCGTTTTTTCGCCCATCAACGTTTTGCCGGAACCGGGATTGTCCTGATGTCCCGTCATGGCGGTAATTCGATTGTCAACTACAATAATTGTCGAACGCCCTTTGTTGTACGCAATATCAAGCAAACCCGTCATGCCGGAATGAAAAAATGTTGAATCACCAACCATTCCGACAATCTTTTTAGGATTCCCCGCCTTGTCCATGCCGTGCGCCAACGAAACGCCGCCGCCCATGCAAAGAATCGTGTCCAATCGTGAAAGCGGCGGAAAAACGCCAAGACTGTAACAACCAATGTCGCCGGTTACAATAACGTCCAATTTGCCCAATGCGTAAAAAATTCCACGATGCGGACAACCCGGACAAAGAACCGGCGGACGTCCGGGAAGAGGAGGAAGTGGGGAGTGGGGAGTGGGGAGCGCGGGTTCGGTCACTCCCTTTTCAATCATCTCTTTTCGCTCCGCTAAAATATCGGGCGAAAGTTCGCCGATTTTCGGAATAACCGGTTTGCCAATACACGGAATGCCAAGCGACTTGATATGTTCTTCCAAAAAATCTTCGAGTTCTTCAACAACAACAAGTCTCTCCGTTTCGCCAGCGAATTGCCTGATGAGTTCGTCGGGAAACGGAAACGGCAAACCAAGTTTCAAAACCGAAGCGTTCGGAAAAACTTCACGGACATATTGATACGCAATACCTGAAGTGATAATGCCGAGTTTTTTGCTTTGCCAAATGATTTTGTTTGCGGGCGAATCGGTTCCCGCCTGCTGTAGCTTTTGGATTCGTTCCTCAACACGAACCCGCATTTGCCGCGCCCAAAGCGGAATCGGGACAAAACGCGGCGGATTCTTCTCGAAATTGACCGGTTTTCCCGATTCCTGACGCGGCTGCTCCTCAACCAAACCCCGCGAATGGGAAACCCGTGTGGTACTTCGCAAAATCACCGGCGTACAATATTCCTCCGACATCCGAATCGCGAGTTTCATAAACTCTTTTGCCTCTTCGGAATCGGAAGGATCAAAAATCGGAATCTTTGCAAATCGGGCAAAATGACGAGTGTCCTGTTCGTTTTGCGACGAGTGCATTCCGGGATCGTCCGCAACAACCGCAACAAATCCGCCAACAACACCAAGATAACTAAGCGTCATCAAAGGATCCGCCGCAACATTCAACCCGACATGCTTCATTGTTGTAACAACCCGCGCCCCGGCAAGCGACGCTCCGGCGGCAACTTCAAACGCCACCTTTTCGTTCGGAGACCACTCGGCATAAATCACTTCCCGATACTTTTCAGCAACATTTTCAAGAATTTCAGTGGACGGCGTGCCGGGATAACCCGCCGCAAACGTCACTCCGGCTTCGTAAACTCCCCGCGCTATCGCCTCATTACCGGATAAAAGAGTTTTCGTCATGGCAAAGTCAGTTTTCGTTTTTTGTTGCACTTTTTCGTTACGTGGAAAAACGCAAAGAGGAATATTAGTAACGATTCAGCCGTTTGAAAAATTGAGAATTGAAAAAAAAGTTTTAACCACGAAAAAACACGAAGAAACGATTTTGTAATTTCATACAACAAAAAGAGCAGCCAATAACTCCTTTTCATTTTTCGTGAGATTTCGTGTTTTTCGTGGTCGAATATTTATATTTATATTTATTTTAAAAGTTTCACTTTATTCATCGGCACCGCCGGCGAACAAGTCCGCACCGCCTTCTTGGATTTCGGCGAGGATTTCTGTTTTGAGTTGTTCCAAAAATTCCGGGTACTCTTTCAGATATTGTTTTGTTTTTTCCCGACCTTGCCCAAGTTGCTGATCACCGTAACGGAACCAGGCACCGGATTTGATGATAAGTTTTTGTGCAATAGCAAGATCAAGAATATCGCCTTCGTAACTGATTCCGCTGTTGTGCATCATGTCAAACTCGGCAGCACGGAATGGCGGAGCCACCTTGTTTTTAACCACTTTCGCCTTGACCCGCTGACCAATAACCGCTTCACCTTCCTTGATCTGTCCCACCCGCCGAACATCAATCCGGCAGGAACAATAAAATTTCAAAGCGCGTCCTCCGGGAGTTGTTTCCGGGCTGCCGAACATGACGCCGATCTTTTCACGAATTTGGTTGATAAAAATAACACAGGTTTTACTTTTCGCAATGACACCGGTTAGTTTTCGAAGAGATTGGCTCATCAACCGAGCCTGAAGACCGACATGAGAATCACCGATTTCGCCTTTGAGTTCCTTTTCGGGAACCAACGCCGCCACCGAATCAACAACAACAACATCAACCGCATTCGATTTAACAAGCATTTCGGTAATTTGCATGGCTTCTTCGCCGCTGCTGGGTTGCGAAACGAGCAGGCTTTCAAGATCAACACCAAGCCGTTTCGCCCAACTCGGATCAAGAGCGTGTTCGGCATCAATAAACGCGGCAATTCCGCCTTCTTTTTGGGCTTGGGCAACAACATGCAAGGTCAAGGTTGTTTTGCCGCTTGATTCAGGACCGAAAATCTCAAGGATTCGCCCGCGCGGTACTCCAAAACCGCCTAACGCAATATCCAACGACAAACTGCCGGTCGAAATACCGGAAAGACTTGGCGTTCTATCAAGTCCGAGCGGCATAATCGCTCCTTCGCCAAATGCTTTTTCGATTTGCGAGACCGCATTTTTCAATTCGGGATTTTTCGAATAAACCGCGTCAATTTTATTGACTTTTTCCGGTTTTGAACTGGTCGATTTTGTTTTTTCAGTAATTTTTTTCGGCATGGATTTTTTATTGGTTAAGTTGAAAACGAGACCCATGTAAGGTTACAAATCAATATTTTCTGAAAGAGGTTACAAAAAATTTGACACAAAAAATTCGCTTTACTTTAAAGCAGTTACAAATTCGTCTAACGTTTGGCAGGTTGCAGCTTCGACATTTAAGGATTCCAAAGCAATTGGATCATTCATTTGGGAAATCGCCTTTTCAATTTTTTTGGGAACCTTTGTGAACCTTTTCCGCAAAACATTCAGGACAGCATTGCGTCCGAATTTCATTTCGCCTTCGGCTCTACCTTCGGCAATAAGTTCTTGCATTGTTGAAGTAGCCATTTTTTCTGCCTCCTTTTCGTCAAGAATTTTTGAAAATGCTTTAATAACGAGTTCTTTACTATTTAAATTTCACTTTAAAGCACCAGCAAATTCGTCCAGAGATTGGCAGGAAATAACATCGCCTATCAACGATTCTAAGGCAATTGGGTCAGACATTTGACGAATCGCCATCTCTATGTGTTTGGGAATCTTTGTAAATTTTTTCCGCAAAGCCGCCAAGACCATATTTTGCCCAGATTCGGCTCTACCTTCGACTCTACCTTCGGCAATAAGTTCTTGCATTGTTGAAGTAGCCATTTTTTCTGCCTCCTTTTCGTCAAGAATTTTTGAAAATGCTTTGATAACGAGTTCTTTACCAATCTTGCTGACCGCCAACGCATAACGGACAAGCGAATGGAGCCAACTTTTTGCTCGCGGATCGTGTTTGATCGCAGTAAAATGATCCGCAACGTGTTCGAACCCGGCAATCAATTGATCATGCGAAGCCAATTGTAGCGTTTC
>JAISQH010000032.1 GCA_031274385.1 Planctomycetaceae bacterium
GCTTCAACGCCGATGTCGCACGTGTCATCGCAAGAGGTCACGGATACAAAGATCAACAATACCTCTTCCTAAAATTAAGACAAATCGCAAAAAAAATAACAACTTCATAACCCGCAATCTCGCGGGATGACCCTTTGTGTTCTTCGTGCCTTCGTGCGCAAATTTGAAAAACAAAATAGACAGTTACCAAAATTGCTTGGCTAAAATTGCGAGTAATCGGTAAACTTGACACAAAAAATCCTACCATGTTTCAAAAAATAATAATTCCGAGTAGGTTGGGGGTGATCGTAACCGCTCCGAGTAGGAATAGTAACCCATAAAGGCGGTTACCGTCAAGACCAAATCGCAATAAATCCGTCATGACTTCAAAAAAAAACACGCAAAAAAAAAGCATGACGCCAAGATTAAAGGTACGTAAAAATTCTCATTACAGGGGCATTAGGGCGTTGCCCGACACTAGGATATGTGACTCTTTCAGGTCACATAAAATCGAAGTTTTTCTTTCAAATGGCAACCTCCCACAAAATCAGAAACAATCAGGTATTTTTCCTCGTTTTTCTCATTTTTGGGTCAATTTTGAGTTTTTTTGATCATGTACAAAAATATATTTTATTCAACTATTTCAAAAAATATCAAAATTCAAGCGTTTTTATTGAAAAAACTTGGAAATCGCAGTAGAATACAACAAAAATTAAAACAGACAGTAACTTTTTTTAACTATGAGAAATACGATGAGAAACAGAAATATTGTTTTTGCTCTTACTTTGCTGTTTGCCGGTTTTATTGCTGTGGCGCAAGAAAAAGATTTGCCGCGTACAAAATATACCGAATACAACGGAGCCAATCTGAATCGGATTGCGTTTCCTATCGGCGGTCTTGGAACCGGAATGTTTTGCCTTGAAGGAACCGGTGCCATTTCGCATGTTTCCATCAAAAACCATCTCGAATTTTTCAACGAACCAAGTTGTTACACCGCAATTTGCGTTCTTGGTGAAACGCCGGAGAAAAATGTGACGCGGGTTGTTGAAGGTTTGCCGCCGGATTGGAAATTTTTCGGCAGACCCGGTTCAGGGCTTGGCTCCGGCGGAACAACTTACGGCTTTCCCCATTTTCGGGATTGTTCATTTCAATGCCGGTTTCCATTCGCAACAATCGAATTGAAAGACAACGCCGTACCGTTGACCGCTAAAATCAACGGTTGGAGTCCGTTCACGCCGCCGGATGCCGATTCGTCCGGTTTGCCTGTCGGGGCGTTGGAATATTCGTTCTCCAATCCGACCGACAAACCGTTGCGTTGCATTTTTTCGTTCAACAGCCGCAACTTCGTCAACAACAACGGCTCCATCGGTTCCATCAACGGCGGGTTCGTGTTGTACGATCAAACCGGCAATGATTGTGAAAAACGCGGTGCTTTTGCGGTGTTTGCAGACGGCGAGGAAACGGTTGTTGATCATTGTTGGTTTCGCGGCGGTTGGTTCGACGCTTTTACGGTTGCGTGGGATAATGCGGCACAAGGTCGAATCATTGACAATCCACCGGTAAAATCCAATGCGCCCGGAGCAACGTTGGCAGTTCCGTTTGAGCTTCCGCCCGGCACAACGAAAACAATCCGGCTTTTGACCGCTTGGTATTGGAACGATGCAACGCTTACTGCCGGACGCCGGATTGTTCCGGTTTCGGGCAACGTTTTTGACGGCAAGCCGTCGCGGGGAACGGCGCAAAGTCAACAACCTGTTAGCGGATTTATCGGACACGGTTTGGTGAACACGTTCGATCCGGGCGGCGACAGTCCGCAAGGAACGCTCCTTTCACCGGAAATCACACTCGATAAACGATTTCTCCATCTTCTTGTCGGCGGCGGACAAGGCTGCAGCGTTTCACTTTTTATTGACGGCAAACCGATCCGAACCGCTTCGGGAGACAACTCGGAACATTTGCAATGGGTTTCGTGGAATCTTGCTGATGTTCAGGGCAAAAAAGCCGTTATTAAAATGATTGATTCGGAAAGCGGCGGTTGGGGACATCTTTTGTGCGATCATATTGTGCTGAGCGATGAACCGGTTTCCGATCTGAAAATTGACCGGAACAACGAAATTACCAACGATCCCAAACGGATTCGCTTGCTTGCCGATTTTGATTCCGACCATTACGGCGATTGGAAACCGGAAAAAACGGAACCGAACAAGCAAACCGAACCGGCTCAATGTATTCACGGTGAAAATTGCAAACAGGAATTGTTGATTTGCTCCGATGAACCGATTCCCAATGCTTACAAACCTTGGTACACCGTGCAATTTGATTCTATTGCCGCGGTTGCCGGATATTGGCGTCAACATTACGCTGATTTGAAAGCCCGATCAGAATTGTTTGCTCAAACATTTTACGATACGACATTACCGCCGGAGGTGATCGAATCGATTGCCGCTAATCTTTCGATTCTCAAATCGCCGACGGTACTCCGGCAACATGACGGTCGGCTTTGGTGTTGGGAGGGTTGCGGCGACAACGGCGGAAGTTGTCATGGTTCGTGTACGCATGTTTGGAATTACGCTCAAGCCTTGTGCCATCTTTTTCCGGCAATGGAACGTTCGCTTCGGCAAACGGAGTATTTTGAATCGTCGTCAGACAATACCGGACGACAGGCATTCCGTGCCAATTTACCGATTTCTCCCGGCGGAACATCGTTCGATGCGGCGGACGGTCAACTCGGCGGCGTGATGAAAGTTTATCGGGAATGGAGAATATTCGGCAACAACGATTGGCTGAAAATTTATTGGAGCCGTGTTCGGTTGAGTCTTGATTACATGATCGAAAAATGGGATCCGCGTCACACCGGATTGCTTGAAGAAAGTCATCATAATACTTACGACATTAACTATTTCGGACCGGACGGTCATTGCGGCAGTTTTTATCTTGGTGCGCTTGCTGCAGCGGTGGAGATGGGAACGTTCCTCAACGACGATGTTTCGTTCTACAAAGAACTGCTCGATAAAGGCAGTCAACGGATGGTTGCTGAGTTGTTTAACGGCGAATATTTTGTACAAAAAGTCTGGAAAGACGGATTGAGTCACAATTTCAATCCGATCAATCCGCAGGATCAATCGGTTGGTTATCGGGCGATTGCGGAGATCATTAACGAACAGGGCGCGAAATATCAATACGGAAACGGTTGCCTTTCGGACGGGGTTCTTGGATTTTGGCTGGCTCGTTGTTGTGGTCTCGAATCCGATTTGGTGCCGCGTGAAACGGTTGAGCAACATCTGTTGTCGGTGTACAAATATAATTTACGCCGTGATCTTTCCGAACATTCAAATCCGCAACGTCCAACGTATGCGATGGGCAATGACGGCGGTTTATTACTTTGTTCCTGGCATCACGGCGGTAAGCCGATGCTGCCGTTTGTGTACAGTGATGAAGTCTGGACGGGTATTGAATATCAGGTGGCGTCACATTTGATGATGCTTGGTCATGTTGACAAGGGTCTTGAAATAGTTCGGCTTATTCGTAAGCGTTACGACGGCGTGCGCCGGAACCCGTTCAACGAATATGAATGCGGACATTGGTATGCGCGGGCGATGTCGAGTTACGGAATGTTACAGGGCTTGACCGGAGTTCGGTACGATGCGGTAACGAAAACGCTTTACGTTGACTCCAAGATCGGTGATTTCCGTTCGTTTTTGAGCACGGCAACCGGTTACGGAACCGTCGAATACCAAAACGGTAAAATCAATCTGTCGGTCGTTTCCGGTAACATTCCGGTCGATTCGTTTGTGGTTAAGTGATTAGTCAACCAAATCACAAATCCTAATCAATTAATTGATTTGGTCTTGATAGGATTGCCCCATTAGGGCAAAGGTCATTGAAATCAATTTTCGTAGGACTATACCACACAAGTCGTGTTAGCGACGGGGGCTTGCCCCCGACGAGAGCTTTTTTCTTAAGTTGATGGCGGACGCAAGCGTATAAAAAGAATCAATCATTTCGTCGGGGGCAAGCCCCCGTCGCTAACGTCGTGCGAATGCGTTTATGACTTGTGGGCGTTGTCCTACGCTAGGATATGTTACCCTTTCAGGGTATTGATAAAATCCGAAACCATCTGTCAAATCCTGAATCTTGAAAAAATGTAGAACTGAGGTAGAATCTCAACGATGGAATTAAGGAATTAATGATTTTTTGTTTTGGTTGTCCGTTTTTTATTTCATTTCATAAAATTGATGTTTCGTTTTCAATCTCCTTATTATTTTTTGTTCTTGATTTTGTTGGTGGTTTTGGCGGTTGTTCTGGAATTTCGGCGGCAACCGGCAAGTGTGGTGTTTAGCGATGTTTCGTTGTTACGATTTTTGCCGCGAACCTTCATTCAACAGTGTGCGGTATTCGTTCCTTGGCTGCTCTATTTGGGAATGGCGTTGTGGGTGGTCGCTCTGGCTCGCCCCCAATCCGGGAAAGAAGAATATCGTATCCGCGCAGAAGGAATTGCTTTGGCTCTTTGTGTTGATCGAAGCGGTTCGATGGCAGCGGTCGATTTTGCGTTAGGCGGCAAACGGGTCAATCGGCTCGAAGCCGTCAAAAAAACGTTCCGCGATTTTGTTGCCGGTAATTCGGCATTGTCGGGACGCAAAGACGATATGATTGGTTTGTTGGCATTTGGCGGTTACGTTGATGCGTTTTGTCCCCTAACACTGGATCACGCCACGCTCCTCGAAATGCTGGCTCAAATCCGGTTGCCGGAACCATTGGTCGATGAACACGGCAACCTCTTGGATCGGCGTCTTTACGAAGAAGAAAACATGACCGCCATCGGCGACGCATTGGCTCAAGCGGTTGATCGGCTCAAAAACGCTCCGGCAAAAAGCAAAGTCATTATTCTGCTTTCCGACGGGGAACAAACATTTGGTACGCTTACTCCGTTGGAAGGCGCAGAAACCGCCAAAGCGTTTGGAATCAAAATTTACGCCATTGGAATCGGTTCGACCGGCGAAGCTCCGTATGTTGTCACCGATCAGTTCGGTCAGCAACGGCTTGCGGTTCAATATGTTTCCATTGACGAAGAAACACTCAAAAAAGTTGCGGAGTTGACCGGCGGTCAGTATTTCAACGCCAAAAATACGCAGGCTCTCGAACGGATTTACTCCGAAATCGATCAACTCGAAAAAACAATTCACGAAGGACGAACCTATACACAATACACCGAACTTTTTCGTTATCCGTTATTAATTGGTACGATAATGATTTTACTGTATTTGGTTCTCGTTTGTACAAGATTCCGGCGTTTACCGTAAAAAAATGTTGAGAATCAAGGATTCAGACATTGACCTATTTTATTCACCACACTTTAGTTTTGTGTTCTTTTTTTTCTTTTTGACTCTAACGGAGTCATTCCAAAATAGCCGTATGTTTGCGGTACTCCGCAAATATACGGAACGGAAGAGGAATACCAAATGCCCCTGAAAGGGTCGCCCAATATTTTGAGAGGAAATTCTGATTGGGAAACCCTTTCAGGGTTTTGTCGT
>JAISQH010000116.1 GCA_031274385.1 Planctomycetaceae bacterium
CGCAGCACGGGGTAAGTGTACAAACAAAACGAGAACTCCGTAGGAGTTCAATAAAAAGGGATTAACTTTGTCACAGTAACCACAAACATCGAAATTGAACTCCTTCGGAGTTCCGGTCAATTTGTGATGACTTACCCCGTGCTGCACTTCGTTTGCACGGGGTTATCCAAATGAAACTCCTTCGGAGTTGTTTTAATTCATCGTTCATAGTTCAATACCAAAACAATTGACCAAAACAATTGACCAAATAATTTGCCAAAACATCAATCGTGTGACTGCCGAAAGTATATCTTCGCGTTTTTTTACGTGCAAATTAAAAACTTGTCTATTTGTAATCAAAACCGAAAATAGTTACAATGACAAAATATATTCAACAAGATCGTCTAATTGTTCATCGGTCAGTTGATCGACGGTTCCTTTCACGTCGCCGTGTTTGCCCAATTTGAAAACATCTTTCATATTGACGTAACGACCATCATGAAGATACGGCGCGGTGCGCCAAACTTCAATGAGTGTTGGCGTATCAAATTTTCCTCTCCGTTCGTAAGCCGGAACCTGCGTTTTGACATCATACAATTTTGTATCGGTAAATTCCTGTCCCGAATGACAAAACAGACAACCGATATTCGGATCTTCGAATATTTTTTTACCGCGTTCCGCCTTTTCGCTGAGTTGCCCATTGACAAGATACGGACTTGGTATCGGTTCAAGATTTCGCACAAAAACATCAATACAGTCGCATGGTTCGTTTAATGCCGGAGCGAACATAATGAACATAAATCCGGTTCGCGTACATAAACGAACACTAAACCGGTCACCCAGCCACATTGCGGGCGGCGTTTCGTAACTGCGTACCATGCTCTTGGTATTTTTCGGATTACCGGAGCCATCGTGTAACAAGTCCCAATTCATACCGGTCATTCGAGCATCGGGATGGCAACTGGTACAAGTTTGCCACTGTTGATAACACAGCGAAGCGTCATTCCACGCAATCTCGCCAATACGTCCCTGCGGCAAGATTAACGGCGAACCCATAACAATAATCTGCGATTCTCCTCCTGTTACAGGATTGTATTTGAGGATTAAATCGTTATAATAAAGTCCGATGTACACAAATTGACCAACAGTAATCACCTCACGCGCACCCTTGCCCTTAAACAGAATCCGCTTTTTGCAATCGGTGGTAAATGCTAAATCCGTCGAAACATTACCGGAAACAGAAGCAAGTTTTTGATGAAGTATTTCTGCATCAAGAATAATCAATTCATTTGTTCCTGATATTGCAACAAAAATTTGTTTGCCGTCGGCGGACGTTGTAATTCCCCAAGGATTCGCAGCTCCGAGTTTCGGATCATCCAGCAAGACCGTATTGACATAGCCGCTGTTTTCGGCAGTCAGTTTTGTTGTATCAAGAATACTCATCGCATTCACATTCATTTGTCCGCCGTCCAGTTTTTCCGTACCATTCCAGAAATGCGAGATAAGATGCGTCAAATAAGCGTAACGCCCATCCGCCGAAAGACAAATGCCGCGAAGATTACAACTACCGTTCGGCAAACGTATATTTTTTGTTGCGCCATTGGCAACATCAATCACGCTGACTTCGGCGGCAACATTGATTTCCGTTTCGGGATTGTCAGGATAACAGTTCGGATTGTTGGGAAGCGAATTGAGTACGATTATTTTTGTTCCGTCTTTGGTAACAACAGCGGCGTTGGGTTCGCGAATCACCTTGATCCGCTGAACCATTTTCATTTCAGGAAGTCTGTATTCCGCAACATCATTATTGAAACGATTACAGAGAAAAAGTTTTGCTCCGTCCGGTGTTACAACGGGAGCCGTCGGCGTATGACCTGCGGCAACCGTTTGCAGAATACTGCCCGATTCCGCATCCAACGCCGCAAGTTTTCCGTGATAACCGCCGAAAGTTACATAAATTATTTTTTCATCGGGACTCAAAGCGATTCCGTTCGGCTCATTACCTACAGGAAAAATTTGTACAACATTGTTCTTTTGAGGATCGACAACCGCAATTTCACCGGCATCGTAATGGACAACATAAATTTTTGTGCCGTTTTTATTTGCCGCCATATACATCGGACCTTTATAGTCAACATGTTCAATTTGTTCAAAAAACTGTCCTGTTTGCGATGTTGCAATGCTTACGGTGCGGTAGGTGTTGTCTGTATCATTTTTTCTGTACATTTCGAGTTCTTTGGGGCTGAGAAAACCGTCTTGGTTGAGATCGGCTTTTTCAAAGTTTGACCATTGATCCTGCGGACTTGTCGGAGGCAACACTGTCCGAGCCGCAAGAAAGTTGAGAAACTCCTCTTGCGAAACGCTGTTGTCATTGTCCGTGTCGGCTAAGACAAAGTCAGACTTTTTTGTTGGTGTCACGGAAACTTCAGTTTTTGTGCCGGAATAGGACTTCAAAAATTGTTGAAACTCCTCTTGGCTAATCGAACCGTTTTTGTCGGAATCAGCCGATCCAAAAGAAGAATCCTCCGACCAAACAGTCGTAACGGAAAATATCAAAATTAAAATAACAGTAATAAAACGATACATTGTATTTCTCGTAACTGTCTATTTTGTTTTTAAGGATTGCGCACAAAGACGCAAAGAAATTCAAGGTTGGTTTTAACTTGCTCAGTTTTTGACCGTGTTTATTTTTAATTTTATTCAAGCGATATTCTC
>JAISQH010000138.1 GCA_031274385.1 Planctomycetaceae bacterium
AAACATGCACATATCCTACCACACTAACTAATTTTGTTAAGAAAAATTCATGAAAAAATTACATAACCACAAATTTTCGCAAAAAATAACACAACTCCTTAAATTAAAATGAATTATGGAAAAACGGTACTCGAACTTCGGTTAATTCGTTTCAAAGTCTTGGACAAGGACACCGTTTCGACTCGCTTTTTGGCAACCAAACCGCAGCAAGTCCAAAAGTAAACCGGTTTCGAGTTTTTTCGTAAACTCAAAACCGGTAAAACTTTACAAAAGTGAGCGATATTGAGAATCGCTAATAAAAATTCCAATGGGCGATGACGGGCTCGAACCGCCGACCTTCTGGGTGTAAACCAGACGCTCTAACCAACTGAGCTAATCGCCCTTTATTGAAGATAAAATCGATAATTCCGTTGTTCGTAATAGTTTACGAATCAAATCCTCGCGTTCTAATTCCCTAAGTTTTACTAAAAAATCGGGGTACGTCAGCAAACGACTCAACCGCGTCAGAATTCGTAAATGGATACGATCCTCCATTGAGCATATCAAAAAAAAGATGTCCGTCAAGTTGTTGAACCCGCCGCCAAACGGAATCCCATTCGATAATTTTCCTAACACAATAAATGTGTCACCCAATATGCCCGGTAAAGGACGACGAGAATGTAATAACGCCACACCACTTTCCAATGCCGTTGAATGTAACTCCTCACGTTGTTTCACCGCATCCAACATCGCCTCGCCATCCCACAATAAACCCGTTCCAACCGCTAACTGAATCATCGAACGAATCACCGAATCACGCGTCTTTGCCAGAAGCGGTGTCGCAATCGCTCCCTCCGGAATCAGTTCCGATATCGTTACCAATTCCTCCACTCCCCCAACCGGCACCGAATGATCCAACGCCGACTCCACCCAAACTAACCCCGATTCGTCCGAAACACCAATCCGACCCTCAAGCCAACGATGAACCTCCTCCTGAGAAAAAATCAACTCCCCATTCACTCGACGGCAAGGAATCGCTCCACGATCCACCAACTTCCGAACCTGAACCTCAGGAAGATGCAAATATCGCGTCAACTGCTGTAATGTCAAACTCGAATGAGGCATCGGAATATATGTTGTTAGTCGTCAGTTGTTATCTAAAAAAATGACATGACCACAAATTTTTACAATAAACAGGTACATATCCTATCATACGAACTAATTTATGTCAAACCCGTACCCAAACTTCGGATGAAACGGAAATTAGTGCAACAGGTTTGCGAATAATTGTAACCTGAAGTCAGTCGCGGCGATTGAGTTTTTCCAGAACGGAATTTTTTTTGATTGGATCGATAATTTCTTCTGCCCAAGCTTCAATATCCTCAGTCGAACGGGTTATCATCATCATATCAATAACAGTAACCAACGCATCATCCCGTTCGTTTCCCGGATCAATCTCCTCAATAGTTTCCCAAACATCTTCAAGCGAAACTCCCCACGCCTGCATGGATGCAATTTTACGAAGCATTTCGTTTTTAAGTTGAACCAACTCACGGCGGGAAAGAGAATGAAGTTTCGTTTTGTTTTCTGAAAACGTCTCATTTCCTGAAAGTAAAACAGACGATTCCGGTAATTCAGTTGAAATGAAAAATTTGTCCATTTTCATTTCTGTTCCAATTTCTGTTCCCAATTCTATTTCCGTTTCTGTTTTATTTTTTGTTTCTGTTTTTTCGGCTGGCAACTGAGCCAGTATTTCCGCTGCTTCCAAAATACGTTTTTTGATACTCAAAAGACGGTCGGCTAACGGAATATTTTGATCTTTCATCCGAATAACAAGCAAGGATTCCGCCAATTTGAGTAAAAGCGTGGCTTTTTCGTACGGTTCGGAAATAGTTGAAACGATTTTTTCGGCTTTTTCACAAGTCCGGCGGGCTGGTTCCTCTAAGCCGAGTAAAATATAGATTGCCGAAATGTCCAGATAAAGCCGCGCGGAATCGAACGATTGTTCCGTATGGAGCAGGGCGGATTCGGATTCGGTACAAAATTTCAACGTTTTTTCTTTATTTTCTTCTCTTAAAAACCAATGGGCAAAAGAACAAAGTCCTTGTGCTTTTCGGAGTCCGATTTCTTTTTTGTTACGGCAGGATTCGGCGGCGTCATTCATCATTTTGACTGTTCCGTTGCGGTCTTTCATTTTCATTCGGAAAAGAGCAATATTGGCGAATGATTCTGCCTGCCGTAACGGATCATCAATTTGTTTTGTCGTTTTAATTGCCAGTTCTATTTGTTCGAGTATGTCTTTGGAAAGTTCACTATTATTGGCAAGCCCCGCAATTTTTTGATAGGTTTGCCAAATATCTTTAATCAAAAACCGGACAATATCTTCTAAAAGCAGGTCTTTGGCGGTTCTGTCCTGAATTTTTGTCGCAACATTCGCGGCTTCGGCGAAACGATATTCGTAGATCAATTGTTGTACAAGTATTTGGTAACGCGAATCTTGTTCGGGGACACTTGGTAATTTGTTGATTTCGAGGAGTAATTGATTCAGTACTTTTTTGGCGTTGGCTCTTTCTTCTTGCCAGTTTGTGGAAAGGCGATTTTCGGCACGAAGATTGGTAATTTCAAACCGGACATTGGCTTCCGCCGCCTCATCAACAAAATATTGCGGATTGTTTGGCTCGTTAGTTGACAAACCGGAAGGACGGCAACCCGTCCCGATACAGAAAACGATCAAGAACATCGCAATAAATACGATGCGCGAAATCATTTTTTTCAGATAAATTCGGGCAAACAACTTCATGAAAAAGCACTGTCAACAAAAATGGCATTGATTATCAACTCCCTACTCTTAATTCTATACCGTTTTCCTGTAATTTCAAGATCACATTCGGAAATCGTCTGATGATGACGGTCTATTTTGTTTTTTAAGGATTGCGTGCAAAGACGCAAAGAAATTCAAGGTTAGTTTTATAACTTGTTCTGTTTTTGATCGTGTTCATTATTTTATTTTACTCAAGGAATGGTGTAGCGTTAAAACTCGTTGATTGGATGAGCCGCAAAATGGAATTTTTGTTGTCATTTTTTCTTGTTCGAATGCGCCGTCAATCAAAATGTCTGTTTGTTTCAATAAATCTTGCCAATCCTGATTGTCCGAAGATTCGAGAATCTCTTCGTAACAGAATCCGGTATAAACAACAACAGATAAATTTCTGTCACGGCAATACCCCGCCAATTCCGCCAACG
>JAISQH010000206.1 GCA_031274385.1 Planctomycetaceae bacterium
ACAGATCAACGACCGGAACCGCTTCTTATTGTTCCGATTTCGTGGCTGCAACAAAAACTCGGTGTCGGTGACAAGATCAATACCGTTTTTTTTCTGACGCAAACACCGGAACAAGTTTCGACGGAAAAACAACGAAAATTGCTTGAAAAATTATTGAAACCGTCACTTGATGATCTTGGAATCATTGTCGTTGAAAAAAAGGAACGATATTATATCAAATCGTCCCGGATGCTTTTTACGAATCCGCAAGCCGAAGCGATTCAAAAAACGTTGCCTGACGCCAAACCGGGTTTGCTTTATCTCGCAATATCAATTCGTGCAACAAAAAATAGCCGCGAAACGCCGTATTCAACAATCTACGCAACCGATATTAACGATCACGAAATCGTCTTAAATCGTTGGACTGCTGACGATCTAGGAGTTGAAATCGGTGACGAAATTGAGTTGACGTGGTTTGAACCGGACAACGTGAATGTTACAAAATCAAAGAATTTCAAACTGACCGGTATTCTTCCCATGGACGATCTTGGAGCCGATCCCGATTTGGTTCCTGAAGTTCAAGGTTTTACGGACGAGGCGTCGATTGCCGATTGGGATCCGCCGTTTCCGTTTGACGCGAAAAAAATACGAAAGAAAGACGAAGATTATTGGGACAAATACCGTGCTGCGCCGAAAGCGTTTGTGTCGTTGAAAACCGGTCAGGAACTTTTCGGCAGCCGCTTCGGTAACACGACAACATTTTTAGCGGAAAGCGGAACGGAGAAAGCGGAGAATTGGGAACGAAAATTGGTTCCTTCTGTTTTTGGACTAAATTTTATTCCGGTGAAGGAACAAGGTTTAATGGCGTCAAACGGAACAACACCGTTTTCTGTACTGTTTTTGTCTTTTAGTTTTTTCATTATTGCTTCCGCGTTAATGCTGGTGATGATGTTGTTTCGGTTGTCGGTTGAAAGAAGGGCAAAGCAAATCGGGATTCGTCTGGCGGTCGGCTGGACACCTTTTTTTGTTGCCAAAATATTGATTGCCGAAGGAATCGTTCTTGCTGTTTTCGGTTCGTTTTTCGGTACATTTTTCGGCATTGTTTACGCAAGGCTCATGGTCTATGGTTTGACAACATGGTGGCTCGACGCCGTAACAGTTCCGTTTTTGAATCTGTACATAAATCCACTCAGTCTTGTTATTGGTTTTGCCGGAGGTACGGTGCTTTCCGTTTTGACAACAACAATAACGTTGCGAAAAATTTGTTCGGTTCCGGTCAAAACGCTTCTTGGCGGAGTTATTCAAAAAACAGTAAATGTAACACATTTTCGTACGCGAAGAGGATTTTTTTCTTCTCGTCCTTTTTTGTTAATATTGATCGTACTTATTGTACTTATTGAAATTCTTCTTCCGGTATTAACCAT
Source organism: Planctomycetaceae bacterium (assembly GCA_031274385.1). Classification (GTDB taxonomy): domain Bacteria; phylum Planctomycetota; class Planctomycetia; order Pirellulales; family Thermoguttaceae; genus WRKP01. The sequence continues at coordinate 1,404 of JAISQH010000206.1, forward strand.
GACCGGATTTTTTGTTCATTATTATAATCCTGTTTTACGTTCAGGAATTTTTTTCGGTTCGGGTGTTTTGGTACTTATTTTGGGATTGCTGCAAATCTATTCTTATCGCGGTGTTGGTCGGGAAGGTTCCTCAATTCATTCCCTTTTCGGTTTTGCCGCATCGAATGTTACGAGATATTCGGGACGCAGTACACTTTGTATCGGCTTGATTGCTTCGACCTGTTTTCTCATTTTATCAATCAGCGTGTTTCGAATGGATGGTTCGGAATTTTCGGAAAGGCAACAGATTGTTGAAACACAATTTCCTGTCTATGATGATTTGAATACGGTTGAAGGACGTGATAATCTCGCTACGCAAAAAGACGATTTGAAATTGTTTGAACAAAACCAAATTTTGGTTCAATCGTTACGAGTTCGGGACGGCGATAACGCCGGTTGCCTGAATCTTTATCAACCGCAAAATCCAAGAATACTAGGTGTTTCAGAAAACACACCGATCAGTCAGCACTGGTCACGGTTGGAAGAACCGATTACGGTTGATGCGGATCACCTTCGCCGTGTTCCGGTCATTCTTGATACCAATACCGCAATGTATTCGTTACATCTTTACGGCGGGGTTGGCGATTTTTATGAAATGGACGACGGTCAGGGCGGGAAAATTCGTTGCGAAATTGCCGGACTTCTGACCAATTCCGTATTTCAAGGCGATATTCTAATGAGCGAACAAAATTTGTTAACGCTTTTTCCCGATGTTGCCGGATACCGTTATTTCATTGTTGATACGAATATGCCTTTCGACAAAATCGAATCTGATCTTGTTCCGGTTTTGTATCGGACGTTGGGTGATTACGGCGTTACAGTTGAATCCGCTGCTCACCGGCTGCAACGTTTTTTTGCCGTACAAAATACCTATCTGACAACATTCCAGAGTCTTGGCGGAGTTGGTTTGTTGCTTGGTTTATTTGGTCTTGCGGTGGTTCAAAGCCGAAACGTGTTCGAACGCAGGAAAGAACTTGCGTTACTCAACGCGGTTGGATTCCGAAAAAGCCGGATTGTTCTTTTTTTATTGTACGAAAGTTTTTTCATTCTTTTTTGCGGCGTATTTTTAGCCATACTTGCGTCATTCTTTTCGCTGTTACCGCAATTGATACTAACCCGCTGGGCAGCCAATCCGCAATCAATTATCGTTCAATTTGCGTGGCTTCTTGGCGGAATGGTACTGATCGGCGTATTATCGAACGTAATTGCGTCGCTGGCAGTGTTAAACATTCCCGTTGCGCGGGAACTCGCCGAAGAACGATAAGTAACTGTCTATTTTAAGGGAACTTCTAAAAACCCATTATTTTACTTAAAAATTGTTCGCAAGTTCCTTATTTTTCAATGCGAGATTTTTGAGGAGTGAGGTTTTTAGAAGTTCCCTTAATTTTGTTGATTCTACTTCCGGCAGTTACACAATTGATGTTTAGCCAATTGTTTTAGTCAATTGTTTTGGTCAATTGTTTTTGTCAATTATTTTCATTTTGGAACAAAAACAACTCCGAAGGAGTTCAATTTGGATAACCCCGTGCAAGCTTGCGTAGCACGGGGTAAGTAAAATCTCAAACTAACCGGAACTCCGTAGGAGTTCAATTTTGATGTCTGGGTTTACCGTGACACACCGCCACGCAATTAATCACTTTTTATTGAACTCTTTCAGAGTTCGTTTTGATTTTTCGTACTTTCCCCGTGCTGCGCTCCGCTTGCACGGGGTTATCCAAATTATACTCCTTCGGAGTTTTTTACGGAGTTATTTTACGGAATTGTTTTACGGAATTGTTTTAGTTCATAGTTCAAAACCAAAACAATTGACGAAAATAATTGACAAAAACATCAACTTTATAACTACCAGCAGTATAGAACAAGTTGAAACCATAATAATCTTCTTTGCGTCTTTGCGCGCAAACTTTAAAAAACAAAATAGACAGTTCCTGTCTGGACATTTCGACTGATTGCGAGTATGATAGAACAAGTTCAAGCGTTATCATTCGTTCGTTGTCGGCAAATAAAAGAGAACCGTTTATGAACATTTTGATTATTGCTTTGGCTTCGTTTTTGGTGTATCTTAATTGTTTGTACGCTGTTTCATTTAATGGAAAAATTAACGTGTTCATTGACGAATTGAGAATGGACACAGAGGAAAATTGTTATGAATACGTCGATTTCTAATTGGTTTCAATCCGGTACATTTCTTCTTGACGGCGGTTGGGGAACGCAACTGCAACTTCGCGGTTTGGAAACCGGAGCCCATCCTGATCTTTGGAATCTTTCCCAACCGGAAAAAGTTCGGGAGGTGGCGGAGGCTTATGTTACTGCGGGCAGCGATGTTATTTTGACGAATACTTTCGGCTCTACCCGATTTCCGTTGGCTCGGCACGGTTACGAAAATAAGGTTGAAGAAATCAATCGGGCTGGTGTCCGAATCTCGCTTGAAGCGGCAAAAGGGAATGCCAAAGTTTTTGCTTCCATTGGACCGAGCGGTGTTGTGTTGATGATGGGGAACGTTACAGCAGACGAGTTGTATGCGGCATTTCTCGAACAAGCCCAAGCAATTGCTCTTGAAAAACCGGACGGAATTGTTGTTGAAACGATGAGTGATCCGGCGGAAGCGGTGATTGCGGTCAAAGCCGCCAAGACAACTGGTTTGCCGGTGGCGGTGTGTATGGTGTTTGACTCAGGAAAAAACAAAGACCGGACAATGATGGGAACAACACCGGAACAAGCAGTGGAACAATTAACCGCCGCCGGAGCCGATATTGTCGGATCGAACTGCGGACAAGGAATTGACGGTTTCATTCCGATTTGCCGCCGAATGCGAGCCGTTACCCATTTACCCATCTGGATGAAAGCCAACGCCGGATTGCCGGAAATCGTCGATGGCAAAACGGTGTACAGGCAAACACCGGAAAAATTTGCCGAATCGGCGTTGCAACTCGTTGAAGCCGGTGCCAACTTCATCGGCGGATGTTGCGGAACAACACCGGAATTTGTCGCCGCACTAAAAAAGAAAAATCTCTTCACCCATTCCTGAGTCTTAAATTGTTTTGTTTATTGTTTAAAACCGCCGATTAAAATCCGCTATTTTATTAATTTATTAATGGAACCCGGATTCAAAGAACTACCAAAAAAGATAACAATTACCGGAAAAAATCTTTCCATTTTCCGATATTTTGGTTATACTTCAAAATATTCAAAATAAATAATAGAGTCAACTATTGAACGGTTGGAGATTTCCGATGACACCGATAACACAAAACGCCTTGCTCGCCCCGCTCGAAATTTGGGAAGTCACGCTGGATCATTCGACAATTAAGTTCCATCAGCCGCTGATTTTAACGCAGAATTGGATGTCGCACGATCCGGACGAACCGGGCGAAATAGAATATCTGGAAGTCGAAGAACCAAGCTTGGCAATTTCCGCTTTTGGTGAAAATCGAGAGGAATTGTTCGAGGTGATTCATGGCGATATTCGGATTGCTTGGAAATATATTGTTCAAGCCGACCCGAAAAAACTTTCGCCGCAAAACAAGACAGTTCAAGACAATTATTTTGCCATCGCTGAGGAAATTACAGATGAGTAAAGCTTATCTCGGACGTGAAGTTGATTCGGCTTTCCGCAAGAAAGGTTTTATTCGGAATGTAAGCGGTAACCATATTTGGTACATTTTTCTAAATAAAACCGGTGCCGGATACATCACACAGACCAAAATGAGTCACGGAATGATGGGAAGTACGCTTAGTTCTGATTTAATAAGCAAAATGGCTCGTCAATTACGTTTGACAAAACAACAATTTCTTGATTTGATTGATTGCCGTTTGAGCGAAAGCGGTTATCGTGAAAT
>JAISQH010000268.1 GCA_031274385.1 Planctomycetaceae bacterium
CGATACTGCCAGTACCATCACCAACGCAACCGTGAACAACGGCGGTATCTTCAACATCGGAGCAATGACCGGCTCAAACGGTGTTACGGTAACGAACTTCACTGCCAACGCCGGTTCAACCGTGAAACTCGGTACGCTTGTAACCAATTATGTTACTCCCTTGAAAGCGGCTAATACTGGTACTTTCAATTTTGATTCCGCCAGCAATGTTATTTTCGGTGTCGATCAAGCAGCGGCTGACGAGACTTATACTCTCATTGATGCCTCTAACACCAATACGACCGCAAATTTGAACGCAAAGGTAACAGTTGACGCTCCGGCTGGAACACGAGGTCACGAATACGTGTACGACAAGAGTTTAAAGTATCAACTCCTGAATGGTCAAGCGGATTTGAATTGGAATGGTGATTCCGTTTTGTGGAATGATGATACAAAAAATTCCGCATGGTCTGTAACCAATAATAGCGATTCCGTAACTTGGAATACCTTCTTCAAAAACAACGATAACGTTACGTTCGGCACTAATACTTCGAATACCAATGTTATCGTCGGCGGTACCAGAGAGGTTGGAACGTTGACGGTTACGGCTGATAACTATAACTTTATCGGTAACGGTACTAATTCCGCTGCCGGTAAAATCACCGGAACAACCGCGAACTTCAACGACGGTGTTACCACTTGGAATGTCGCTTCACAATTCACCGATTACAATGTTAATGCCGGTGCCGGTATTCGCCCGAAACAAAAACTGGACGGTAATGTAAGATTCGGTGATAACACTTATGTTTATTTGCGTTCAGGCAGAACACTCGGCGAAAAGTTGTGGTCAAGCGGCGAGATCACTTTCGGTAACACAACCATCGTGTTAGAAAATGATGGTTCAATCATTGAGCAACTCGGCGCAACACAAACGATTGTAGAAGCCGGTGCAGCGGACAGTTTGAAACTTGGCACTGAAATATTAACCGGTGACCACGATACGGAAACCACTGCCGATGGCGGAACATTGAGTTTCACAAAAGACGGTAAAACGTTGACGATTCGTGGAACAACCGATAATCCGCTCCTGTTTCAAAAAGCCGAAGCGAATGGTAAAGAGTTGACCGTTTCGATGGAAGGTACAGACTTAAAAGGCGATAAGGGTGATAAGGGCGATACGGGTACCGATGGAACTGACGGTAAATCGGCTTATGAAATCTGGAAAGAACAACCCGGTAATGCCAGTAAAAGCGAAGCCGACTTCCTTGCTGCATTAGAAGGAACCGATGGAATTGATGGAACAGACGGTAAATCGGCTTATGAAATCTGGAAAGAACAACCCGGTAATGCCGGTAAAACCGAAGCCGAATACCTTGCTTCATTGAAGGGTGACAAAGGTGAGAAAGGAGACAAAGGCGAGACAGGCGATTTCGCCAGTAACGGTTTCACCGCCAATCAAAATGCCGCACTCGTTTCAATCGAAAACGCCGCCGATAACGTTGGCACATTCGGTAACAGCCTGCTCGGTTTTTACAAAGCCGAGTTGGAAACAGCCGAAGAGAAGGAAGCGTTCCTCAACTCATTGTTGAATCCGATGTTGAACGCGGCAGCCCGTGCGTCAGTTCAGAACGTGAACCGTTTCAATAACTCACTCTTCCAACGGTTGAATAATTTGTCGTTACAACAGTGGAGTATGAGACCCGTTTATCAATGCCAACTGCATGAGCATTACAACGGTCAATCGTGTTCCCCAAGCAGTATTGGCGGGGCATCAGAGATGTGGTACGAAGGGTTTGGCGACTTCCTGACCCAAAAATCCGTCGGCGACCTCAACGGTTACAAAATCAACACCGGCGGCTTTAGTATTGGTCTCGACACGAGTTTGTCCCGTAGTCTTATTGTTGGTGTTGCGTTTAGCGGTATTTATGATTCGATCAAAGATCATGATACACAAATCGCCGACTTCTCCCGTGCGTCGGCTGACGGCGAATCGTACCTGTTCGGTCTTTACGGGAATTACCGCAACAGTTTCCTTGCCGTCAATTGGACGGGCGGTTTTGTTGACGGTTCCTACGAGATGGACAGGGCGGTTGCCGGTTACAATCTGACCAGTTCCCACAAGATCAACACCGGTTTTGCCGGAATTGATCTTTCCACTCCATTCTCCAGCCGAAGTATCGGTGAAATCGCCCCGTATTACTCTCTGGAATACGCCGGATTCAGCGAAAAAGGTTTTGAAGAACGGGTTGACACTGCTGCCGTTTCGGAAATCGGTAAACGCAACGGTAAATCCTTGTTACAAACCATCGGGTTACGCTGGGGCAAATCATGGGTGTTCAGCGATATGGCTTTCGCCCACCACTTTACCATCGGCTGGCGTCACGAATTTGATGATGCGTCAAGACTTCGTATCGCCTACAACGGCAGTACACCGTTTGTTGTTGCCGGCAAATGGCTTGAGCGTGACCGGACGTTGCTGTCGTATGATTTCAGGCTTGAACTGAGCAACTCGTTGAGTATTTTCGCAGGTTACACCGGTGAGGTCGCCGCAAAGAGTACCGCCCAAACCATCAACGGCGGTTTCGGATATAAATTTTAATTGACAATTGAAAATGGACAATTGAAAATAGAGGACGCAAGCGTTGTTGAAACCGTTTCGGTTTGAACAACCTTGCGTTTTTTTAATTGAAAATGGAGGACGCAAAGCGTCGCTCAAACCGTTTGATAGTGAATATCGCTTGCGAAACTATTCACTGTTCACTATCAACTATTAACTAAATCGACGTTGTCCGACGCTATGAGATGAAGCCCCTTCGGGGCATGCAACTTCACTCGACACAAATGCAACTTCACTCGACACAAATATAACTTCACACCGCACAAATGCAACTTCACCTCACACAAACACGACTTCACTCGACACAAATACAACTTCACTTCACACAAACACAACTTCACCTCACACAAATACAACTTCACTTCACACAAATACAACTTCACCTCACACAAACACAACTTCACCTCGCACAAATGCGACTTCACTCGACACAAATACAACTTCACCTCACACAAATACAACTTCACCTCGCACAAATACAACTTCATTAGACACAAACACGACTTCACTCGACACAAATACAACTTCACTTCACACAAACGCGTCCCGACCTCACACTCTTAGGCTTGTCGTCAACAAAAAAGTTCCATTTATTAGCCCCTGAAAGGGTCAAATATCATAGCGTAAGGCAACGCCCCAATAATAACAACAATAAAGGTATTTGCCACTGAAATGATTACCCCAATATTATTGCCCCGTTGGGGCGAAAACATTATTAAATAAACATTCGTAGGGCATTGCCCTACGCTATGAGATGTTACCCTTTCAGGGTATTGATATAGTATATTGATAAAAGCCGCAATGGGAAAAATCCACAATATCCGAAACAATAGATGGAACTTTTTTTTAAGCGTGCAGCCTAACCTCTGAATCTCTCCTGTCAATTCTATCAATCCTTGTAATCCTGTTCAAACAAGAAAGGGTTATTGAGTTGTGTTTTCTTCTTCCTCCGGTTCAAGGGCAAACCAACGAACCAAATGGCAAGCAACCGGATGTTGTTCTTCCGGTTTGTTTTGGCGAACCGTTACCGACAACGCGACAAGACCGTAATCGTCCAACTCTGTCACTTCCAATGTGTACAACCAAAGTGCTTCGGAATTTTCCGATAGGGCATTGGTGTCGGAAATCGTGTCGTTCAAATTAACAGAAACAGAATTGGTCATCGGAACATCAAAAGCCGATTCCATCTCGATGATACCAATACGAACCTTCGCCAAAATGCTTTCCGCTAATAATTCCGCTTGCGTGATGTCCTTTGATGCTTTCGCATTACGAAAAGCGTTCCGGGAAAATTCTCCCAACACCGCAACCGCCCCGCCAAGAATAAGCAGTGCTAATAAAACTTCGAGAATGGTTGTGCCGGATCGGGACAAGGAAGTAAAACTCCAAACAGAAAATTTGTTGAAGATAATGATGAAGACAATAAACGTAGAAAACAGACTAACGTTGAACAGGAACAAATTGACAACAAATCAATTTAACAGAAATCATCACTTAAAGAAACCTATAACGGTTAACGAATCATCAAATGTTACCATTCTTTTGAAATGCCGGATATAAATGGTGCGCGGAAACGAAATGGTGCGTTCCCGCGCATTGTCGATGCACATTAGAGCGAAATCGCTCCAACCGGACAAACGTCAACACACGCACCGCATTCTCCACAAGTATCAGGATCAATTGATGCTTTTCCGTCATGCTCATCCTTCAGCGCAATAGCGTCAAGCGGGCAAGTCGAAACACATTCACCACATCCGGTACATTTGGTTTGATCAACAACGGCAGTCATGGCTTTGCTCCTTTTCAAAAAAATGAAATTAAAATATTGACCGTTATAAGGAACCGATTGGCAAAATCAATTTGTTAATCAATTAATTAATTGACTAATCAATTTGCTTTTTCGAATGGTTCCGCAAACAGTCAACCGCCGGCAACAAACGGCTATAACTCAATAGCCGAGGCAGGGCAAACATCAACACAAGCACCACATTCGCTACATGTTCCGGCATCGACGAATGCTTTATTGTTGTGTTCGCTGCCGATAACGATTGCTTCGAGCGGACAAGTTGAGACACATTCACCGCAAGCGGTACATTTGTTCAATTCAACGGTTGCTGACATAGTTGGGACTCCTTTGTAAAAAAAGTAGGGTTGAAGGGTTTCAAAAAGGGAAAGCCCGGCATGGTTTTCCCAAATCTTTGATTATTTTACTTTTTATCAAACTTTTGGCAAGACCTTATTTAGAAAAATTTCTGATTATTTCATTTTTTGTAGGGCAAGATTTTAGTAGTCAGTAGCCAGTAGTCAGTTGTTTAGTTAAAGCCCTTATTTTCCAAAGTGCCCTTAGTAATCATTTTTCCCTAGTCGCGCAGCGACGACATGATGCATAACCGGCGGTTGCGCTGCGCTACACCGCCGGTTATGCATTATGACGTCGCTAGCGCGACTAAAATCGTTCCTCACAAAAAATGAAATCATCAGGAATTTTAAAATGTAAAAAGTCTACTCTCAACTTTCCGCTATTTTTGTTGTCCAGTGTTTTAGTAAGGCGAATAGTTTTTCCGATTCAATTGGCTTACTACAAAAGGCGTCCATTCCGGCTTCGAGGCATTGCATTTCGTCACCTTTGGTCGCGTTCGCTGTTAAAGCAATAATGGGGACACGTCCGCGATGTGCCGGTTTCGGTTCGATTTCTCCGAACTCCATTTTACGAATGACCCGCGTCGCCTCAAACCCGTCACGCTCCGGCATCTGGCAATCCATCAAAATCAAATCAAAGACCGTTTGCGTTACGGCATGACAGGCTTCAACGCCGTTGTCGGTCATTTTGTACCGATAATTGGCTCTGTTCAACATCTCCGCAATAACCATCTGGTTGACCCGATTATCTTCCGCAACCAGAACCAACGGCGATTCTCCCTGAAGACCGACTTTATATTGCGGCGTTTGTTCGTACTGAACCGACCGGCGGCGGAGGAGTTCTTCCAAACCGGTTCCGTCTAAAACCGCCAACAGCGTTTCCGCAAGAACAACCGTTAAAACCGGTTTCGTAAGAGTCACGTCGGCAAGCCAATGCAACGGATCGGATTTGTCCGGCAATCCGCCAATGGGAACAAGCAAAATAATAATCGTTTGATCCTTTTGTTGCGGCGATTTGAGGGCTTTCCGCAGCAAAACCCCGTTCGCAACCGCTTCCGGCGAATCGAAAAGTTCTTGGTCAATCAGAACAAAACGCGGCAAAATCCCGTAATCAAGCGACGCTTTCGCCGACCGAAGATCAGAAAATTCCGAAACAACCATGTTCCAGGATTGCAGTTGCTGCCCTATCGCATGGAGCAGCACCGGATTGCGTGCCAATACCCATATTGACGTATCGGAAAATAACGGATGATCAAACAGTAACCGGAATTTCTGCTCCGGCGTTTCAATGATAGGAAAGGGAATTTCAAACCAGAAATCCGATCCTTGCCCTTCTTCACTTTCAACGCCGATCGTGCCGTCCATAAGATGAACCAACTCTTTTGAAATTGCCAAACCGAGACCGGTTCCGCCAAATCGGCGTGCGAACGAAGAATCAACCTGTGAAAAAGAAGTGAACAAGCGGTTGAGTTGAGATTTCGGAATACCGATCCCGGAATCAATCACATCAAACCGAACCCGTTGCCGATTTGAAACCCGCCACTCACAGGAGTTGATCGTAATCATCAACCGGATTCCTCCTGCCGACGTGAACTTGATGGCGTTTCCGATGAAATTGACCAGAATTTGCCGTATCCGGCTGGCATCGCCAAGAACCCGTTGCGGAATCGTGTTCCGAATCACTTCACATAATTCAAGCCCCTTATTAAATGCGGTAGGGGCGAGAATCCCAAACACGGAATCAATCAGTTCCGGCAAATCAAATTCGTAAGATTCAATGTCCAATTTTCCCGCTTCGATTTTCGAAAAATCGAGAATATCGCTGATTAATGACAAGAGATGCTTACCGGACGATTGAGCCATGAGAGCGTATTCCCGCTGTTTGGGGTTTAATTCCGTTCCAAGCAACAGATCGCACATTCCAATCACCCCATTGAGCGGTGTCCGAATTTCATGAGACATGTGCGCGAGAAATTTGCTCTTTTCGCCGGAGGCTTTTTCCGCTTCGATCCGAAGCATTTGCTCCGTCAGATCGTGAATACAAGTGGCTAAGTAGGTGTTGCCGTCCTGTTCAATCAAATCGCAGTACAATTCCGCCGGATATTGGGTTCCATCGCTACGGCGAATTTGATCGTTTATTTTTGCCGATTTCTTTTTTTGCAATTCAGCCCAAAAAACATGCCAGGCATCCTCCGTGTACAAGACGCTGATTTCCCAAACCGAACGCCCCACAATTTGGTCGCCGGTATCGTAACCGAGCGATTGAACCATCGAATAATTCACATAAACGAATGTTCCGGTTTCCGAAATCCGGCACATGGGTATGGAAATATGATCGATTGTTTTTTGCATAATTCGAAGAGATTGTTCGGATCGGACTTGTTCTGTAATATCACGATAAGTCCAAATTTCGGTAATTCCGGTTTGACCGAGTCCGGTTTTGGCAACGCGACCCCTTACAAGGCAAATCCGTCCATCGCGTGTATAAAGGATTTTTTCGCGCGGTTGATGATTTTTCCGAACATCAGCCACCAGGTTTAATAAGGCATCAACATCAAGTAATGTTTCGTTGTAAAAATTCCGAACCACTTCGAGTGATTCGTTGAACCGCAGGTTTTTCCAACCTGCGAAAAATTCCGAATATCGGGTGTTGGCAAAAGGTTTTTCAAAACCGTCGGTTAAAGCCAGAATACCATCCTGAGACGCATCAAGAATGGCATTGAGCAGGTTTTTCTGATGATTCAGGTCTTTTTCACGGCGGTATTGTTCGTCGATATCGCGTACAAATTCGATGACAAACTTCGGTTTTTTGGTTATCGGATCGAAAATCGGATGACTTGTCAACTCATACCAACGGTCATGTTTTGGATTGTAATAGATATATTGATGGCGTTCTCCGGTTTTGAATGTTTTCAGGCACGGGCAAAAATGACACGGTTCGGTGTTTCCGACCAGCATTTCATAGCAGGTATATTTGTTGGGAACAACTTCCGGCAACCGATTTCGGATTGTTTTGTTGACTCGCTGGACGGTCAGGTTTTCATCGACAACCAAAATTCCGTCCTGAAGACTTTCGAATGCTGTTTCGAGCAGCCATTGGTTTTCTTGGGAACCGAACATCTGGGCGGCATCGGTTTTATCGGTAGCGATTCCGACGGCGCCTTCAATGGCACCGTTTTCGGTTTGTCCGGGAAACATTTTGAGTTCGAGACACTGACCGCAATTCCAATCTATTGTTGAAGTTGTTTCGCCTCGAAGAGCTTGTTTGGCAGCAGCGAGGGCACCGTTGATGTTTTCAAATGCCTGATAAAACGAGGTTCCGGTCAACGGGTTGGTGCGGTTCAAAAACCGGAGGAGGACATGACCTCTGTTAAAAGTAAAAACGCCGTTGTCATCGATACAGAACACATCGGTATTTTCAGCATTTGATAAAGAACGAAGGATCGTTTCCGCAATCATGGGGAACATTGGACTGGTTATTTTCCGTGTTGCACGGAATGGTCGTTTTTATGGAAATGGAATATGTAAAAAGTAACTGTGGTTGTTTCGGATTTTGTGAAAGGGAGTTTCAAAAAACTATCTTACTGTTAATTTAAGTAAAATGCAATTATTAGGTAAAAAAACAGAGTGTTTTTTGAAGAAATAGATAAAATATAAATTTCTTATTTTTAGTTATGATTGTGTGTCCCTTTGGTGGTTGTCGTTGCGAAGATGGGCAAGAACTTTTGTTACACTTGGATATTCGGAATGTATCCGTCTCTTCCCATTTGCGTACAAAAACGAACCATGAATTTCGCTTCCTCTTTGCGTCTTTGCATCTTTGCGCGCAAAATGAAAATGCAAAATGAAAATACAAAATGAAAAGAAACAGTTACATTTCCTTTTGTTCGGATGACAAGAATGGTCAATTTCGGAGCCTTTGGCGTGAAATAGAGCCGTGAAATATGATGGGTAACTTAATATTTTTCTGAAATGGTACGAATTTTGTGTTATCCGGTTATTTTTTTCTAACCGGTCTTGTATTTTGTGTCCGACATTCTTATATTGGTACGAGTTTAGCGATAAAATCAATTGTAACTGTCTATTTTATTTTGCGCGCAAAGACGCAAAGAGTCAAACGAACCTCTTTTTCGCATCCAGTAATCCATTTGTGGGATTCAACCACGAAAAACACGAAAAATACTAGTATGTTGTCAATCGTTTATAATGAAAAATGAGAACAAAAATATTTCGTGTTTTTTCGTGCTTTTCGTGGTT
>JAISQH010000270.1 GCA_031274385.1 Planctomycetaceae bacterium
GGTTTTGTCGTTATTGATTTTACGCACCAGTGGAGAACGGTACTCCGTTCACCACCGGCTAGTTTAGAACGGATGTTCCGTTTTGAGACGGCACGATAATAGGTTGTAAGTATGAGTTATTTTTAGGGTTTACGTCGAATTTTTAGTTTTTTCTTACTGTCCACAGTGTTCGCTTGCTTTGTTTTTCCGGCGGGGACGAACTCGGGGGCGGGGATATTCGCAAGGCGGAATAACTCTGCGATCTCCGCACGAGGAGTTGGCACGCTGTTGATTGTTATGTTTTTTGATTCGTCATTGGGGTTTGGGAATTGGAGTTGAATTGTTCCCAACATTTCCAATAACCTGATTCCCTCCTCCACCGTCAAATCCAGCCCGCCCCAGCACTCCCGCAATTTTTGAATCAATAAATACGATAGCATCACCACCAAGACATGTCCTCGCGTCCGGCTCGATTTACGAACATAAATCGGACGCATTTCAAGTTGTCCCGTTTTGCATGTCCGAAACGCCTGCTCTACTTTTGTTAAATCCTTGTAACGAGAATGAACCTGATCCTTGTCCAGCTCGTCCGCTGTCAAACTCGTTGTCAAACAATAACAACGTAACTGCCTATTTTCATTTGCGCGCAAAGACGCAATGAATCAAAAAAATCAAACGAGTCTCTTTATCGTATCCGTTATCAATTTCATTGTGGCGATTTTTTTGTTTTAGAGGATTTTTAAAATGAAAAATGAGGGTTCTACCACGAAAAACACGAAATTTCACGAAAAAAATGAAACAAATTGATTTGTATTTTTTATAACATGAAACAAGGTAGGCAACCTCTCTCCGAGACATTTGATAAATAGCGTCGGCGATAGCCGACTTTGGTTTACCGGAAAACATCGCGTTCCGTGCTTCAAGTCGGCGAGTACGCCGACGTGACCGCTACGGAGAGCGGTCACCTACCTTATTACTCCATGAATAAAAAAAACGAAAATTCAAGAGAAATGAATTAGTATTTTATGTTATTGACGCATGACATCTAATTGCTACAAATATTTTTGGGCAAACTTGAGAAATTGTATCCAATCAAATTCGATGATGTCATGTTTTCCTTCACGGCGATGATAACCGATTCGGTTCCCGACGGATTGATTGACGGGCGGCATTTCTGTCACGCCGCCGAAGCCGTCTGTTTCAAAAAGCCGATACACCGGATCGGCATAAAATGCCGAAAGAAATTCGCCTTGCGGGTCTGCCCAAAGGTCTTCCGAAGCACTGGCAATATAAACCGGTCGCGGAGCAATAAGCGCAACGAGTTCGTGCTGATCAACCGGTAACGCATTAACGTTGCGATTATATTTTTTGAAATTGCCGCAAAACCAATGAGGAAACGAGTTATTGATTCGATGAACCGTTTCGCCAAACTCACGCCGTGACAACGCCGAACCGCCGCAGCCGGAATCGTTTGAAACGACAACTGAAAAACGTTCATCAATCGCTCCAGCCCAAAGCGAAGTTTTACCAAGCCGTGAATGTCCGACGAGACACGCTTTTTTTGGATCAATATTTAATTTGTCCTGAAATTCCGTAACGGCGTCGAGCATTTTTCCGAGTCCCCAAGCCCATGTTGCAATGGCGTTGCCGTCATCGGGGTTTGGCGTTTCGCCGTTTTTGTAAATTAAACGACGAACACCGTGTTTGATACCGCCGTTGAAATCCGGTTCAAAGTCACCATAATACGCCGTACCAACCGCAAAACCGTGTGCAAAAATCGTTTCAAGTTGCCAACGCCGTGATTGTTTGCCTCGTTCCTCATCTTTTGCCGGTAACTGTTGACCGTTGCTGCGATTCCAAATCGTTTGGGCAAGCCGAATTTCCGGATCGGCATTGATCGTGTGATTTCCCATGAAATTCAAGCCGAGAAAGATCGGAAATTTTTTGTTACCATTTTTTCTTGCCGGTGTGTAAATCAAAAAATCAACTTTCGGATCATTTTGTAACGGTTGTTCGCCTTTGAAAAAAACGAGTTGGAGTTGATAGCGGATTCCCTTACCGTCGAAAACGGGAGCCGTTTCAAAAATCTCCGCTTTCATATTGATTTCGGTAAGAGTCGGTTTACCGTACACGTGTTCCTGAAACAATTTTAGCAATTCGGGACGCCGCTGTTCCGTCCACATCTTAACGGAATCAACCTTGCGACCATCCGCCATTACCAGCGGATCGGGAAGTTCAAATTTCGGAACCTTCGATTCGTCATCATTCGGCGGAGCCACCGTTTCGGCAGCAAAAAGAACAAACGAAAACAAAGTACAAATCAAAAATAATACGTGTTTCATAATCATTCTCCAAAAGTAAAATTTGTAAAGTTACCTAAACGACGAACAGTATCTGTCTTTTTTGTTTTTTAAAGTTTGCTCGCAAAGACGCAAAGAAATTCATGGTTGGTTTTAACTTTTCATTTTTAAAATTCCGTCCCATTTTCTTTGTATTATTCAATTCGATTTTTTGAAAAACGAAAAAAGGTCACCGCAAATCCTCTGTCTTTGTGTCTTTGCGCGCAAAATGAAAAGAGACAGTTACGACTGACACTATTATAATCGAGTCAATCGAACAATTCCAGTGTGGGGATTATGTCGTTTTTGAATGAAGGTATCATTGACAAGGAACAAGAGTTTACGGATAATATTTTCAGTTTTTAACCAACATTCCGTGTTTATGCAACCAATTCCTGATAAGTCACCGGAAAAAATTCGCCGTATGTTTGATGCGATTGCGCCGTGGTACGATTTTCTGAATCATTTTTTTTCTTTGGGTATTGATCGGCGTTGGCGGCGCGTTGCCGTCAAACAACTCTTAAACAAAACAACTCGGGAAGGTTCTATTCTCGATGTGTGTTGCGGAACAGGCGACCTGACTCTTGCTTTTTTGAAGCAAATAAAAGAAAGAAAAGATCGAAAATTGTACGGTATCGATTTTTCACCGGAAATGATCCGTATTGGTCTGCGAAAAATCAAAACGTATCAAAATAACGGGATTCCGGTTCAGTTTGCGGTTGGCAACGCATTGAGTTTGCCGTTTGAAACGGACTGTTTTGCTATCGTTGCCACCGCGTTCGGGCTTCGCAATGTCGGTAACACCGAACAAGGATTGAACGAAATGATCCGCGTTTGCAAACCGGGCGGAACAGTCGCGATACTGGAATTTTCAATGCCGACGCAACCTGTTCTTTCAACAGTTTATCGGTTCTATTTTCGTTCAGTTTTGCCGCGTATCGGACAATTTTTGGCACGAAATCAGGACAACGCGTACCGTTATCTCCCGGAAAGCGTTCTGACATTCGAAGAACCAAACGAACTCGTCCTGAAGTTGCAGCATCTTGGCGTTACCAATCTCCAAACGCAACCACTCACCTTCGGTATCGCAACACTCATTTACGGCACGAAAAAAATTGAGTAACCTTTGCGGCGAAAGATTCTTTGAGTATAAACAAAAAGAAACAGTTACAGTAAAACATTTTTAATAGTTACTATTTTTTCAAGACTTCGGCAAGAATATCAAGACCTTCCCGCACAAGTTTTTCGTCGATGTTCATGGCGGGAAGCAAACGCAGGATGTTGCCGTGCGTACAGTTAATCAGCAGACCGCGATCCATACACGCTTTGACAAACGACGCCCCCTCAACCGCCAGTTCAATACCAATCATCACCCCAACACCGCGAACCTCCTGAATCACATCCGTTTCCTTCGCCAATT
>JAISQH010000321.1 GCA_031274385.1 Planctomycetaceae bacterium
ATTATTAAAAGTTTTGCGAACAACGGGATGTTAATAATACCTTTACAAAAATAATTCACAAAAAAATGATCTTTATGACTGCCGAAAGTATACAATTGTATTTTTCGTGAACTTTCGTGTGTTTCGTGGTAGAATTCTCATTTTTAGAAGTCCTCTAAAACAAAAAATCGTTACCATTAAATTGATAACCGGTTGCGATAAAGATGCTCATTTGATTCTTTGCGTTTTTGCGCGCAAAATTAAAACGGAAAGTTACAGTAATTCAGCCGGAACCCCAGCAACGCATCCAGTGTTCAAAAACGAATAACGCCCAGATTCGGTAAGCATGATCAAACCGGTTGGCGAAATGCTCGTTTAAGAGTTGTTCGACAAATTTTCGTTCAAAAAAACCTCGTTGGATTGTTTGGGAATCAAGCAGAACATCCCGAACCGTTTCACGGAGCGAACCGCGAAACCAATGGTCAATCGGTACGCCAAAACCCATTTTACGGCGTTGTTCCAAACCCGGCGGCAAGAAATCACGAAACGTTTCACGAAGAATTTTTTTGCCGCGATTACCTTCTATTTTGTGACGAATTGGTAATCGCGCCGCCCATTCGGCAATCCGGTAATCCAGCAACGGCGCACGACATTCCAACGCATGGGACATTGACGCCGTATCAACTTTGGTCATAATATCGCACGGAAGATAAGTCAGCATGTCCGTCAACGCAATTCGTGTGACACGATCACGCCGCAAACAATGTTGCTCGGCTTCCCGCAAAAAATCAAGCGAATCCTGCCCGCTTATTTGTTCCGAAAATTCCGGCGTGTACAGTTTTTGACGCCGTTCCCGATTGAAAATGGCAATCCATTGCAAATATTGTTCCAACGGTTCCATGCCGAGTGCTTCGAGAAATCGTTTCAACCGGCGAAGTGTGGAACGTTGCCGAGTTGAGGCGGGAATCAAACTTCGAATCGGTCCGGCTAATATTTTTCTTAACATGAACGGAATCTTTTCCGCCGCCATTCCCAAGCGAACCGCCCGGTAACGATCATACCCTGCAAAGAGTTCATCGCCGCCGTCGCCGCTCAACGCAACAGTAACCTCGCGCCGTGTCATTTCGCACAAAAACCAGGTCGGTATCGCACTGGAATCAGCAAACGGTTCATCGTAATGCCAAATCAGTTTCGGTAAAATGTCATCAATATCCGACGTAACAACTAATTCCTGATGTTTTGTACCAAACGATTCCGCCGCTTGCCGGGCAAAAAACGTTTCATCATATTCTTTTTGCGGAAAACCGATACTAAAAGTTCGGATTTGCTGTGAACTTTCTTGTTGCATGATTCCGGCAGTAATCGAAGAATCAATTCCGCCGGATAAAAACGCCCCAATCGGCACATCGCTCCGAAGACGGATTCGCACCGCATCCGCCGCCAATGCCCGAAGTTCTTCCGACCATTCTTCAAACGTCAATCGGTCGTCTTCGTTGTTCCAGTCATAATTCCAATAACGCCGAACCGTCAAATGACCGTCTTGCCAAAGAGCAAAATGTCCCGGCGATAATTTTGAAATGCCGCGAAAAATCGTTTTCGGATGCGGAACGTATTGATACGTTAAATAATCATCCAACGCCGACGGATCAATATCACGCGGAACGCCGTTGACCGACAAAATACTTTTCATCTCACTGGCAAACATCAACCGGTTTGGTTCGTTACGGTAAAATAACGGCTTTTTACCAATCCGGTCACGTGCCAGAAACAATTTTCGTTCGCGAACATCCCACACCGCCAACGCAAACATTCCGTTGAGACGTTGTAACAGATTTTCTTGTTCCTCTTCGTAAAGATGGATCAGCACCTCTGTGTCACTGTCACCCCGAAAACGATGTCCGCGACCCAACAGTTCACGGCGTAACGGTTCAAAATTATAAATTTCGCCGTTAAAGACAATCCAAACGGTTTCGTCTTCGTTTGGCATTGGCTGGTGTCCTGAGGGAGTCAGATCGATAATGGCAAGTCGCCGATGTCCCAACGCCACACCGTGTTGCAAAAACGTGCCGCGATCATCCGGTCCTCGATGCCGAAGCAAATCCGTCATCGTATCCAGTGTTGCTCCGTCCAACGCCTTCGAAGGTTCACTCCAAACAGCACCGCATATTCCACACATTTTTATATGCCTCTCGCAATTTTTCTGATTGTTTCGGATTTTGTGGGAGATTTACATTTGAAATGAAACCTACGTTTATATTGTAGGGGCAATCCCTTGCGGTTGCCCCGAACGATCACCAATTCAGGGCGACCGCAAGGGTCGCCCCTACGGATAAATGTTCCTAATTGTCCGAACTTTGATTCAACTGATTAACCTGATTGTTCTGATTTTTATATCAAAAAACGTATCAAATAAATCAATTCAATCTGTTTAATCACAGTTCAGACAATTAGGGATTATAATAAATGTTCATTTAACTCAATCAGCCGCTCATTTAAGTAATCATGCGTCAATAAACAAAAAATGTAAGTTTATTGACGCATGATTACAAAGGGCGGTCAATTGGCAGAAAAGTCCGTTCCCAAAATCCATTCGGGGCGTTGCGATGTAGGTTATGTCCAGAGTTTCCGATCCAATGTCCGGTAATTAATGGCTTCGAAAAGGTGTGTTGGCGTAATGGTTGCCGAATGATCCAGGTCGGCAATAGTTCGGGCAATCCGTAAAATCTTGTCGTGCGCGCGAGCGGATAAACCAAAGTCTTCCATTGCCGTTTTGAGAATCGTGTGTCCTTGCCCGTCGAGTTTGCAATAGTTCACGATTTGCCGATGCGACATATCGGCGTTGTAACGGATTTTCGATTTGGCGAACCGTTCGCTTTGAATTTTTCGTGCGTCAAGAACTTGGCTCCGAATCTCTGCGCTGGAGGTTCCCGGTCTGGCGTTGGAAAGTTCCGTGTAATCGACCGGCGGCACTTCAATATGAATGTCAATCCGATCCAGCAACGGTCCGCTAATCCGGTTGATATACCGTTCAATCTGAAAAGAGGAACAACGGCATTGCCGTCGCGGATCGTTTCGATAACCGCACGGACAGGGATTCAACGCCGCAATCAGAATGAAATTTGCCGGAAAGGTGCTTGTTTGTGCAACACGGGCGATGGTTACGGTTCCATCTTCGAGTGGTTGCCGCAAGACTTCGAGTGTTCGGCGGTTAAATTCCGGCAATTCGTCAAGAAACAGCACGCCGTTGTGAGCCAAACTGATTTCGCCGGGGTTGGGTGGTGAACCGCCGCCGACAAGACCGGCTTCACTGATGGTGTGATGCGGTTCCCGAAACGGTCTTGTGGCAATCAGCGGAATGTCGCCTTTGAGATAACCCAGAACACTGAACACACGAGTTGTTTCGAGTGATTCCGACAACGACAGTTTCGGCAACACGGTTCCGAACCGTTTGGCAAGCATAGTTTTACCGGTTCCGGGCGGACCGATCATCAACATATTGTGACCGCCCGCCGCCGCAACCGTCATGGCTCGTTTCGCTGATTCCTGACCGCGAACATCGGCAAAATCATATTCGGATTCACTTAATTGTTCGAAAATACTCAAATCAACAGAGGCAACCGGTTCGATTTCGATTTTGCCGTTCAAAAAACCAACCGCTTCGGCAAGACAAGAAATCGGAATCACATTCAAGCCTTCGACAACTGCCGCTTCGGAAGCGTTTTCCGCCGGAACAATTAAATGTCCGATACCGAGAGCGTGAGCCGATAACGCAATCGACAAGGCGCCTTTGATGGGACGCATGGAACCGTCCAACGCCAACTCGCCGACAACAGCAAAACGATTCAACTCCGATGCGGGAATTTGACCGCTTCCTGCCAAAAGACCAAGCGAAATCGGTAAATCAAACGATGCTGCCTGTTTCGGCAAATCTGCCGGAGCAAGATTAATAACTGTCCGGTGACCCGGATTGAAGAAACCGGAATTTTCAAGAGCCCGTTCGATCCGAAACGTACTTTCTTTGACAACTGTTTCGGGAAGACCGACCAAAATTGTTTTGGGAATCCCCACATCGGCGCAATCAACTTCGACATCAACCGGCACCGCGTCGATTCCAAACAACGAAAAGGTTTTGATCTTGACAAGCATAATGCGACTATTCTACACAAACTCCGTTTTTCTTCAATACTTCAACAGTATACTCACTCCACAATAAATTTCGGTTTTCCTTTTTTTTTGAGAAACGAAAAGAACGAAAAGGTTGGAAATAAAAACGCTTCTTATTTCTTTCTGACCCCTTCGGGGGCAAAAAGAAAAACGAAAATTAGAATGGAATGAGTAGATTAACATCAATAGTACTGCGATTCCGAACGGAAAGTCGATAATCCCAAACCGTTTGAAGTTCCGCCATACAAAGGAATTTTACCGGAAAAATCGGCATCTAATTCCGGTTCGTCATCGGGTAAACCGGAAAAACGATTGTTCTGTGCGGTCAGTGATTGCATCCAACGTTGATGATAATCAAACGCAATCACAACCGTATAAATCAACATCATCATCGAAACAATTGTTGCCAACAACAAAATTCCGTTAATTCCATTAACTCCTTTTTCACTTTTGGGTTTCACTCTTTCCGTTTTATCTGTTGCAACTATTGGCGGATTTGTTCCGGTTGCTGTGGGGGAGATATTGATTTTTTCTGTCATTTCGCTGCTGGCTGCCGGATTGTCATCGTAAACTAACTTGGGATCAATCATCGACGCATCCGCCAGTCCTTGCGGATACGGTGCCGGTTCACTCAACGCTTCCTCCACCGCACGGGCATTACCGGACGATTGACCAAGAGATTGACCAAGAATAGTTGTCGGCGGTTTTTGCTCCGGCAACGGCTCATTTCGTAATGATAGCGGCTCATTCT
>JAISQH010000334.1 GCA_031274385.1 Planctomycetaceae bacterium
GCCAAAACCATTCGCAACCAATAAAATCGTAACATAACACAAAAGCCCACCCAATACAATCAGGATTGCGAGGTTGTTGGGACGAAAAACAGCATTGCGTGACCGGATTAACGATACGGTGATTGTCAGTGCCAACAGCAAAACCGGTAACATGATAACAAACGGAAAAAGCGTTAATAAAATCCAAAATAATTCTTCGGGAACAGGAATACCAAACAATAATCTTGTTATGGATTCCGGCGGAACAATAATGGAGTTGCCAAGCGTCCACGAAACCGGATCAAGTATGCCTTCAAGCGGTGAACCTGTTGCGTAGTTGAATTGCCCCATTGGAACGTAAAGAAAAACCGGAGCATAAAGAGCACAAACAATCAAAGCACCGGGAATACCAAACCAAAAAATGATTGGTAAAACCGCCTTGCTCTTAGCCGAACCGAAACGCAGCCAAAACAAAAACGCAGTGAAAAGAATAGAACTGTTCATAAAAGCCGCAGTCAGATTCGATGCAACAGAAAGTCCAAACGAAATTCCGGCGGCAAAAAGGAAACGCCAATCCAATTCAAAAGAGTCAGACGAAAAATTCCGGTGCAAAAGCCGGAGCAGAAAATAAAAACCAAGTAAAGAAAAGAATAATGATAAACTGTAACCGCGTGCAAAAGAAAAAAACTGAAAAACCAACGGATGCAATGAAACAATCGCAATAAGAAAAAAAGTATTCTGATATTGAAAAGTATTCTGATATTGATTGGATTTAGCGGCGTTGCTTGTCGAACCGAAAAGGAAAACTCCAAACCGCCATAAAAGAAGTACCGTTCCTATTCCAGCGAAAACAGCAGGCAGACGCAGTATTCCTTCTTGCCATGGTGCCGCTTGAAACAGAAGCCAAACAAGAATGGTATGAAAAATGTGATTGTTCGGTAGAAAATCTTTGGGCGAAAAAATATTATGCCCGTTCGCCGCGTAAACGCAAATCGTGTACGCTTCGTCCCAAGTGATCGAAAGAACCCACGCCCGAACAACAATGGCAACAATCAGCAGGGAAATAAGAAAAAATAAAACAAGAAAACCAAAAAAACGCTTCACTTGATGAATTGACAAAAAACAAGGGTTTTTGATTGTTCGTTTTTAATTTCGGTTGACAGTCCAAATTCCGCCGAAGTTATTTTAATTATTTATTTTATCAGCCATTCGACGCCGAGCAAGTTTTTTGTCGTACTTTTCATTGGTCTGAATAGGATTTTAAGGATTGTTATCATTGACAGGATGGAAAACTTAAAAAACTATCCTGTCGACCATAACAATCCTTTTAATCTTGTTCAGACAGTATTATAATGTGTCGTACTTTCCATTGGTCTGAACACGATTTTAAGGATTGTCAAGATTAATAGGATGTTTTTTTGTGTTTTCCATCCTGCACATTCCAATCATCCTTTTAATCTTTGTTCAGACAGTATTATAATATGTCGTGTTTTCCATTGGTCTGAACAAGATTTTAAGGATTGTCAAGATTGATAAGATGTTTTTTTGTGTTTTCCATCCTGCACATTCCAATCATCCTTTCAATCTTTGTTCAGACAACAGCCCAACTCACAAACCCCAAACTCCAAACATGCCATTCTGCCGATTTATTTTTCTGTTTTTTGTTTTTTTCGGAATCGCGTCAACGATTTATGGTGAGCAAGATATTTGGTTGATTGACACGCACTCCGTTTCGTGGAACCGGGCCAGCGAGAATGATTTCGGGCGAATTGAATATCGCCGTTTTCGGAATCATTGTTGGGAAGATTCCAATGCTGCGGCGTTTTTTGATTCGCAAAATCCTTTGGTTCCTCTGATTCTTTTCGCGCCCGGTTACACCTCGACCACTGCCAATACCATTGAAGTCGGTCTGGGAATCACACAACTTCTGACTCAGGAAAAACCTCATCGAATGGTTTTTTGGAATTGGCCCTCACAACGGATTAGTCATGGACTTCGTCAGGATATTCGCGCCAAGATTCCTGTTGCGGCTGCCAACGGGCAATACATGGCTCAATTCCTGCAATTACTGAAACCGGACAGTCAGGTTTGTCTTCTTGGTTTTAGTTTTGGCAACCGGATTATCGGCGACGCGGTTGTCCATCTGGAAAACGACCAACCGCAACATCTTCGCATCCGAATGGTCATGGCATCGCCCGCAACAGATCAACACGATTTTCTGGAAGGTGCCAAATACGCTCCGATTCCTGAACGTGTTGAGAAAATCCTCGTTTTGTACAACCCCAATGATTTCCGTTTGAGTTTTTATCCTTTTCTTTATGATCCGGCAATTCCGATTGACGCGTTGGGTCGTTACGGACCGTCTGCTTCGGTGCGGCAAAAATATCAGGACAAAATCGAAGCCGTCAATGTTGATTCTTACATCGGTATCCGGCATAAGACGTTAATCGTTCTAAACACTCCGGCTTTTCGGCAACGTATCAATACTTATCTCTTTTTCGAACCGTAAAAAAATAGAACGATTAAATAGAAAGATTAAATAGAAAGATTAAATAGAAAGATTCACAACCCTGTCCTGTACCTATTGAGACGGTTCTTAAAACAAAGATTGAAACGGATATTGAGACGGATATACGAAATGGATATTGAAAAGAAGATTGAAAAGAATGAACAAACGGAGCCGCTTCTCCACGCTATTCTCGAATCGCTTGACGACGGTATTTTGGTTTATTCCGGTGACAGCGGGAATTATCGAACCAATTCCCGGTTTCTTGAATTATTTGAGATAACACAGGAAAAGTTACCGGCTGAGTTGGTTGATTTGTTTGAAGACCGGATTCGCGAACTCACCTCGAATGTTGACGAGATAAAAGAAGCCTATCACCAACTCACCGCAACCCAAGAACCTCAAATGGGAACGCTGAGTTTTCACGACGGGCGGATTTACGAATGGCGTGCGGTTGCCGCCCAAACCGGAATTGCTAATACCGGAACCGCTAATACCGAAGCCGCTAATCTTGTTGAAAATACTAAAAATACTAAAAGCACTCAAATCTGGAAATTTCACGATGTCACGATCACTTATTGGGCGGCGCAGAAAATCAAAGAACGTGAAGAACAATACCGTTTTCTTTTTTCGTCTATGAGTAACGGATTGTTTCTTCTTGATGTTGTCCGCGACGAGCAGGATCAACCGGTTGATTACACGATTTCTCATACGAATCCGGCGTTTGCCGCCATTCTTCAAACAACTCCCGAAAAAATTTACGGCAGTTCGTTTCTCCAAATCTTTCAGGACACCCGGATTCTTCCTGTTCAGACTGCCGAAAAATGGTGGTACGGGCTGGATGCGGCGGCACAGGGTATTTCGGGAACATATCATATTTACGTTCCGAATTTTCCCGACACGCCTTATCAGGAGATTGTTGTTTTCCCGTCGAAAGAAAATCAGATCGGAGTTCTTTTGTACGACGAGACATTCCGTGTTCGTTCCGAACAGACATTGCGAACGATGCAGTTGGTGATTGATCATATTTCGGAACCGGTGTTCTGGCTGAGTCTCGACGGAACCATTCAATATGTCAACCGAATCGGCTGCACCACCTTTGGCTACGAGTTACCGGAATCGCCTGTCGGAGAAAATTTCAGAAATTTCACCCCCTTGATGACGGAAGAAAAATGGAACGTGTTTCTTCAAAAAGTGGAAGATAATAAGACATTGCGGCTTGAGACGGAGATGGGGCGTAAAAATCAGACGCGGTTTCCTGTTCAACTGACTGCCGATTTATTGGAACGTCCTGACGGTGAAAAGCTGATAGCGGTTTGTTTCAGTGACCTGACGGAGCAAATCCGGCGAATTGAGGCGGAGCAGGCTTCGATTGCGAAAACGAAATTTTTGGCAAATGTCAGTCATGAAATCCGCACACCGCTTAACGGAGTGATTGGTCTTTCCGAGTTGCTTCTGAAGACGGAGTTAGACCGGAAACAGCGTGAATATGTGGAATTGGCACGCGGTTCGGGGCGTCATTTGCTTTCGATTGTTGACGATATTCTTGATTTTTCCAAAATTGAAGAGGGCAATCTCCAATTGAATTTTGCCGAATTTGATTTACCGGAATTGCTCGAATCGGTTCTGGCGGCGTTGGCGGCGAGGGCGTTGAACCGAAATCTGGAACTTTACGGCGTTTATTTGACGGACATTCCCCAACGTGTGATTGGTGATGCCGGGCGGTTGCGTCAGGTTCTTTTCAAACTCCTGAGCAACGGTATCAAATTCACCACTCAAGGCGGTGTCAAATTATCGATTGCTCTTGATTCCCGAAAGGAATTGAGCGGGATTCCTTATTGTATGATTCGTTTTGAGATTATGGACACCGGGATCGGGATTCCGCAAGATCAACTTCACCGTTTGTTCGATTCTTTTTCGCAACTCGATTCGTCTTTTACAAGAAAATACGGCGGAACCGGTATGGGGCTTGCGATTTCACGGGAGATGATTCGTCTGATGGGCGGTGAAATCAGTGTTGAAAGTCAGGAAAATATCGGTTCACGGTTTCGCTTCACGATTCCGTTTTCTTGCGACAACAGTATCTTTAAGATGTCCGGTATTTTCCGGCACGGATATCTGGAATTGGCAAAACGTAAAATTCTTGTTGTTGCGGAAAATGATTTGTTACGGAATGTCATTGTCGAATTGCTGCAATCTTGGGGCATGAATGTCCGGTCTTATCGGAACAAAAACGATGCCTTGTTTGAGTTACACAATGCCGCTGATCATGGGCAGCCTTACCATATTACGGTCATTGATCATTGCCTCGCCGATACATTGGGCGCGGAACTTGTTGAGGAAATCAGACAGGATCCCGATTTGCAACATACCGCTGTGATCATGCTGATACCGCTTGCCGAAGACATTTCCAGAACAAATTCCCTCATGAAGTCTGTTGATCAGGTTATTGGCAAGCCGTTCTTTTGTTCCTCGCTTTTTGACGCGGTTCTTGAGACAATTACCAAAAACGAAACGATTTCCAATTCCAATCATTTTGAAAAACTGCGACAACAATGGAAACCCGTTTGGGATGAAGAACGTTACCTGAATAAGGCACTTAACAGTGAGATTGCAACAGAAATAAAATCGGAACAGGAAACCGATCCAACGAATAACAAAGAAACAACCGGAACAAAACCGAAAATTCTTGTTGTGGAGGATAACCGGATTAATCAGATTGTTATTGGTGAGATTCTGAGCAAAGCCGGTTTTGGTTTTGAGTTAGCGGAAAACGGGATCAAGGCGTGTGAAGCGGTTGTTTCTCAACGGTTTTCATTGATACTGATGGACTGCCAGATGCCGGAAATGGACGGATTTGAGGCGACACAAACGATCAGGGACATGGAAACCGGTACGGAAAAGAGCAAACCGGTTCACGCCGGTCACATTCCGATTGTTGCGTTGACGGCGAACACGATGCAGGCAGATCGGGAACGTTGTTCCGGTTCCGGCATGGACGATTTCTGTTCCAAACCAATTGACGCAGATCATCTCGTAATGGTTATCCGAAGATGGTTAAAACGTACAGAAGAAACAAACAATAATGGTACGGTATAAGGTTTGCTCCGGGTACTCGATAAGTCCATCGAACTCCCAAACGGAAGAAAATTTTAGAATGACTCCTTTGGGAGCAGATAAAAAAGTCGACATTTTCCATTCAACCATGATCTGAATTTTTGGTTGACCGCAACTCATTAAGTCTTTAGAAAAACAACAGTTACCTGCCTAACAAAGTTGTAGGAAAGATGTCATTTTCTCCCTTGACTTGCTTTTTAGAAAACAATACACTACCTTTTGCGGTTGCCTTCTCGTGTTTTTAGATTTTTAGATTTGGGGAATACAAAATTAGACGAAACGATGTTACGACGATTTCTCAGGTGGACGGCATTTAATTCTCCGGCGATGAACGTTCTGATGATGACGGTTATCGGGATTGGGATTTTTTGCGTGCTTCATTTGAGAC
>JAISQH010000532.1 GCA_031274385.1 Planctomycetaceae bacterium
GTGATAACAAAAATTCTTTCGTGTTTTTTTGTGTTTTTCGTGGTTAAAAAAGAGTTTTTAGAAGTTGCCTTTAATTTTACGAGAAGTTTGAGCAGTTTCTTCGGGAGGGTCATCGACCATTGCGGTTTTTGCCTCTTTCATAACCTGAACAAGTTCCGATTCCAATTTTTGGCTCAAATCGGCACTGTGTGCGATTTTTTTACACGAATCGCTGACCAATTCGGAGATTCGTGTGGCGGCTTCGTTCGATGAACCCGCTAATTTCCGTACCTCCTCCGCTACAACCGAAAAACCCGCTCCGGCACTGCCGGCTCGCGCCGCCTCAATCGACGCATTCAACGCCAAAAGATTCGTCTGCCGCGCAATCTTGGAAACAATCTCAATCGTCTTGGAAATCTCACCGGCTCCAATGTTAATCTCACGCATCAATCGGGCTGTCTCGTTCACATCCGAAACCATGCCTTCAATATTGTTAAAAAAGGAGGACGTAAAATCTTTTTGCTTTTCATGTTGCGTCCGCGCTTCTTCCTCACGAAGCGATAATTCAATATTTTGTTTGTAAAAACAAAGCTCCGGCTTCGAAAGATTATTATGTAACGCAACCGCCATTTGCTCGCAAGTATGGTAACCGCAGGCTCCGCAATTCAAAATCGACTCCTCACCTTGTTTCGAAAGCAACTTGGTATAAATTTGATCCCGTTGCGGCGGCGTTGGATACTTGATCGTGTTGTTGTTCTTAAGATTCTGGTAACGCCGATGATAAATTTCAGGCTTCCAATAAGCGTCAATCTGTTGATGAAGAAGATCGTATTGGTTTTCGGCTGGATACTTTTTCTGTTCTTCTTCATAAAGTTCCCGTAACGCATTGCTCCGATGCTCCACTCTCGCTTCCAACTCGTCTTGCGAAACATCGTAAATATTTTTTGTACCAGTCCCGCCATTGCAGCCAAGTTCACAATTCAAACAATCAATCAAAAGCGGATTGTTTTTCGCTTTTCGTGAAGCATCCAAATGATCCAAATAGTGATAAATGCACGGACCTTCAATTTTTCGGATTTTCTCCTCAATTTCCGGCACTTCACGTTTCACCGTCCGCATCAGACCGCCCGGCGTTGAAAGAAGAACCGCACGCTCTGCCGCCGGATTGTCGTAATCCGTCGGCTCAAATTGATTCAAATCAATTTTGTGTTCCCGAAGATAATCGTCCAGATTTGCCATCGTCACATTGTAATCACCGAGTTGCGTCTCCTCAAACTCCCGCTTTTTGGCAATACAAGGCGAAATAACCGCAATCTTATAATTATTGTACTGAGGATAAAATTCCCGAATACAACAAATCGAATGGAGCATCGGGCTGTGAATCGGTGCAAGATACGGAAGAAGTTCCGGTCGATAAATCTGAATATAAGTAACAATAGCAGGACAGGGTTGGGCAATAACGAGTTCAGGATTTTTCGCTTTGATAAATTCCAGATACGTCTTGACCGTCAATTCCGCACCAAAACTAACATCAAAAACCGCCGCAATCCCAAGCGAACGTAACCATGTATTGAATTGGAAATACTTTTCAGGAAAGTTCGCCGCAACCGCAGGCGCAACAATCGCAATCATTTTGACGCCGCGATTGAGATCAGCAAGAAACGGTTGGAGATCGTCAACAATTTCACGCGCACCGTGCGTACAACCGCGAATACACGCTCCGCAACCAATACACATATCAGGATTCAAATCAATTTGACCGGAATGTCCGTCGTTACAAAATCGTACCGGACAAACCCTGATACACACATTGCACTTGACACATTTATCTAAGTTAACACGAACAACAGGTGAAAGCTTTTCCATAAAGGTAGGTAGGGAAGTCAATTAATAAAGTCTCATTCTCAATTCAGAAGAAAAAACCGGAATGTTGCACAATTTCAAAATTAAATCACATTCAAATCAAATCATTTCAAATCATTGATTCTATTCCATTTTTTCAGTGTCCTGTTAAAGATAGATTATTCGTGACAATTCAACTGTTTGTGTGATTTCAAAAAAATAAGGTTGGCAAACGGCTGAATCATTACGAACATTTTAGGATATTCTTAGTAAAAAGCAAGAAATGTTACCATATTTTTATTAAAAAATTATTTTAGTAAATTGTTTTAGTAAATTGTTTTAGTAAATTGTTTTGGATTTTAGCAAACGGCAAACCAGACGATACAATAGACTTGTTCCAAAACTTGAAAAAGAGTGTAATGGGGTTTTAGTTTTGTCAACAGATTGCGCAGATTTAACAGATTTTCATAAAAAACGAATCTGTATCATCTGTAAAATCTGTTGACAATAACAGCGATAATGGAACAAGTCTAATATTAACTGACACTGCCGACCAATTCGGGTTTAACCATTTTTTGTTCGTCTTTTGCCAGTTTGAGAATTTTATATTGTGAAGCAAGATTTTCTTTTGATTCTTCTTCGAGTTCGTCCAGCAACATCCCTTGAAAGATGAGTTGCTTTTTATCGCCAACCATTTTGACATCAACCGAAATCACTTCTTTTCCTTCAAATTCTCCTTTGAGCAATTCTTCGGAAAGCGGGTCTTCCACACTTCCTTCAATTGCCCGGCGAAGCGGTCTGGCACCAAAATCAAGATTACTTCCTTTTTTAATAAGAAGGTTCTTGGCTTCTTCCGTCAAAAGAAGTTTGAGACCTTTTTCGTACAAACGGTCGCGAACTTTTTTGAGTTCCAATTCGACGACCGATCCCAAATCTTTTTCCGTCAAATGCCGGAACACAATAATATCATCGCAACGCCCCACAAATTCGGGACGGAAAACACGTTCAATCTGTTCATGTACCCGCTCCTTCATGCTGTCATACGACGCATCATCCGTTGGTTTTTGAAAACCAAATGCCGATTCGTTTTTGATGGCTTCGGCTCCGGCATTCGTCGTCATGATCAGAATCGTGTTGCGAAAATCGACATTGCGACCAAAACTGTCCGTTAATCGTCCTTCTTCCATGATTTGCAGCATCATGTTGAAAACATCAGGATGTGCCTTTTCGATTTCGTCCAAAAGCACCACCGAATAAGGACGCCGCCGGATTTTTTCGGTCAATTGACCGCCTTCTTCGTAACCAACATATCCTGGAGGGGCTCCGACAAGCCGACTGACATTATGTTTTTCCATGTATTCGCTCATGTCAAGTTGAACCAGCGAATCTTCATTACCAAACATAAATTCCGCAAGAGCCTTCGCCAGTAAAGTTTTTCCGACTCCGGTCGGTCCGGCAAAAATAAACGCTCCGGTCGGTCGTTTGGGGTCTTTGAGACCGCTACGGCTTCGGCGAACCGCTTTTGAAATCGCTTTAATCGCTTCGTCCTGACTAATAACTCGTTTATGCAAATCGGATTCCATTTCCATAAGCCGCTTTGTGTCTTCGAGCGTCATGCGGGTCAACGGGATTCCCGTCATTTTCGAAACAACTTCCGCAATCACCTGATCGTCAACAATTCCGACATTTTCCTTCATT
Organism: Planctomycetaceae bacterium; assembly: GCA_031274385.1. GTDB lineage: Bacteria > Planctomycetota > Planctomycetia > Pirellulales > Thermoguttaceae > WRKP01. The sequence continues at coordinate 3,520 of JAISQH010000532.1, forward strand.
TTTTCCTGCGCTTCCTTTTTCTTGCGGACAATACTGTCAATCTCATCACGAAGAACAAGCGCTTTTTCAAAATTCTGATTACCGACAGCGGCTTCTTTTTCTTTGCTCAATTTATCAAGTTGTTCGTCAAGTTCTTTGAGCGATGCCGGCGAAGTCATTGATTTGAGATGGATTCGTGCGCCGGATTCGTCAATCACATCAATCGCTTTATCCGGCAAACATCGTCCGGTAATGTATCGTGTTGAAAGTTCGACGGCGGATTGAATGGCGTCGTCGGTAATCTTGACGTGATGGTGCTTTTCATAACGATCCCGCAAGCCTTTGAGAATTGAAATTGTTTCTTCCTGATTCGGCGGTTCAACCATCACAATCTGAAACCGGCGATCCAGCGCGCTGTCTTTTTCAATATATTTTCGGTATTCGTCCAATGTTGTTGCTCCGATGCACTGGATTTCGCCTCGACTCAACGCCGGTTTCAAGACGTTTGATGCGTCGATTGCGCCTTCGGCTCCGCCTGCTCCGACCAACGTATGAAGTTCATCTACGAACAGAATAATTCGCCGTGACCGTTTCACTTCGTTCATTAACGCTTTGATACGTTCTTCAAACTGACCGCGATATTTTGTTCCGGCGACCATCATCGCAAGATCAAGAGCGACAATACGGTGATTTTGCAATAAATCCGGCACATGCCCTTCGACAACCATTTGGGCAAGTCCTTCGGCAATCGCGGTTTTACCGACACCGGCTTCGCCGAGCAAGACCGGATTATTCTTTGTCCGGCGGCTTAAAATTTGCATTGTCCGTTCGATTTCTTTTTCGCGTCCGATGACCGGATCGAGTTTTTTTTGCCGGGCTAATTCTGTCAGATCGCGTCCGAAACTATCGAGTGCGGGAGTTTTTGATTTTCCGCTTCGTTGTTGTGGTTCGTGTTCGTCGCCCATTCCGATGGAGTCGATTCCATGCCCCATATCGCTTGGATCAATTCCGTGTCCCAAAAGATTCAATACTTCGTGCCGGACTTCGTCGAGTCTCAGACCGAGATTCATCAACACTTGAGCGGCAACTCCTTCCTGTTCCCGAAGCAGACCGAGCAAAAGATGTTCGGTTCCGACGTAATTGTGGTTTAGATTCCGGGCTTCTTCCATAGAATACTCAACCACTTTTTTAGCACGCGGCGTCTGCGGCAATCGTCCCATTGTTACGAGATCGGGACCGCTGCGAACCAGTTTTTCGACTTCGTGCCGAATTTTGCGAAGATCAATATCGAGATTTTTCAGGACATTTGCGGCGACACCGCTTCCTTCTTTGATGAGACCGAGCAAGAGATGTTCGGTTCCGATATATTCATGATTGAACCGTTGAGCTTCCTGATTTGCAAGCTGCATTACTTTTCGAGCCCGATCGGTAAATCGTTCGTATGGCATGGTTTTATCGTTATAGTTAGTTGTGAGAACCGATGTTTTTTATAACCGCCGAACAAGGACAGCGATTTATTTTCACTCATTGTACACCGAAAACGCCGCTCTGCAAGGCGGAAAATCAGGAGAACCGCAAAGTTTAAAATGAGTTGCGGACAAAGGCACGAAGAACATAACGATTCCGGTTGAGTTTTTTTTCATAACTGACCGTTAAAAAGCGGTAGAAACGGCTTTGAAACCCGCCCGATATGTTCATTCGGACGATTGGAACCGATTTCCTGATGATTTCATTTTTTGCAGGGAAAGATTTTAGTAGTCAGTAGCCAGTAATCAGTAGTCGGTTTTTTGAACCGCTTGCGTCCTACACAAATCACAACCCCCCAATTACAAATGATCCTAGTCGCTACGTGACTAAGGAAAAACAATTTAAAATTGGCAGATTGGCGGAAAATTTCACGAAAAAACTTGCTTACCATCTGAAAATAGTTATAATCGTTTTTTTCGTTTCCACAATACGATTTTGTTTTTTGCAAGTCATAAACGCATTCGCATGACGTTATCGACGGGGGCTTGCCCCCGACGAGACAGTACCCGTTTGCGTCTGAAAATAACGATTCACTTCGGGGGCAAGCCCTCGTCGCTAACGCGAATTGTGTTGTATAACGATGGTTTGAAACAACAACCGGTTTGGAATCCACAAATCACAAACCTCACAAAAAGAGTAGTCAGTAACCAGTAGTCCGTTTTGAAAACGCTTGCGTCTTCACTACTTCCCACTCTCCATTCTCCACTATTCCATGATTCTAAACGTTCTTAAAAATCGTTTTGCTTTGGCACTGACGGGTTTTGTTGATGATCCTGATTCTTATCTTGATTTGGTTCGCCCTTCGCAAGACCCGAAGTTTGGCGATTTTCAGGCAAATCTCGCAATGCCGTTGGCAAAGAAATGGGCAAAACCGCCGCGTGTGGTGGCTCAGGAAATTGTTGACCGGCTGAAAATGGATGACTTGTGCCAACCGCCTGAAATTGCCGGTGCTGGATTTATCAATCTCCGGTTGCGTGAGGAGTTTCTGGTAAAACTGTTGCGTAAGGCGTTGGGTGATGAAGAGCGGCTTGGTGTTGCGGTTTTGGAACCGGCGGAACAAAAAACCTATCTTGTGGATTATTCAGGACCCAATGTTGCCAAGCCAATGCATGTCGGGCATATTCGCAGTACGGTTATCGGCAACGCGCTGGCTCGAATGCTTCGGTTTCGCGGACACCGAGTGATCACGGACAACCATCTCGGTGACTGGGGAACGCAATTCGGAATGATTATTTACGGCTACAGAAACTTTCTCAATCAGGAATCGTACCAAAAAAATCCCGTTGAGGAACTTAGCCGGATTTATCGTGTTGTCCGGCAAAAAGTGGATGAGCCGGACGAAACCATTGCGGCGGCGGTGCTTGCCGAAACGGCAAAACTTCACACCGGAGATGCCGATAATCTCAGGATTTGGCACGAGGTACTGCCTCATTCGATGGACGAAATTAACCGGATTTACCGGCGTTTTCATATTTCGTTCGATTATACACTGGGCGAAAGTTTTTATCACGCCATGTTGGACGAGATTGTCCGCGATTTGTTGAAACAAGGAATCGCACGGGAAACTGATGGGGCTGTCGGAGTTTTTTTTGACGGCGAAGAGGTTCCGATGTTGATTCGCAAAAAGGACGGTGCCTTTCTGTACGGAACAACCGATCTGGCAACCATTCGCTATCGATTGGAAACATTAAAGCCGGACGCCATTTTGTACGTGGTTGATTTCCGGCAATCGCTTCACTTCGATCATCTTTTCAAAACGGTTCGGCGGATGGGAATTGAGAATGTCGAATTAACGCACATCAAATTCGGTACGGTATTGGGGGAAGACGGTAAACCGTTCAAAACACGGAGCGGCGATACGGTGGGGTTGAACGGTTTGCTTGACGAAGCGGAAAACCGTGCGCTTGAGATGGTTCGCTCGAACAACCAGTCCGCTCTCTCCGAAACAGAACAACTCGAAACCGCACGCCGAATCGGTATCGGAGCGGTTGTGTACGCCGATTTGTCGCAAAACCGGG
>JAISQH010000589.1 GCA_031274385.1 Planctomycetaceae bacterium
ATGCTCAATATTTTTTGAGATGTTTTTTGTTTCTCTATCTTGTTGTGATTCGGACTGATTTATAACACATTTTCTAAGGCTCATCAATGGCATTATTTTGTAAACGGTAAAGAGGATGATCGTTTATGGGAACAATTCCTTTTTCTCCAATCTTCGTCGTCAAACGCCTAACCATGACTAAGCGATTCGCCAGCGATTGGTCATAAAGTTCACTTTCAGGTTTCAAACTGTTGATATGAACCCGTCCTGCTTCGTGAATCATAAGACCATTTTCCATATAAAAACCAGTATGCGAAATGCGCATCCGTTTTTTACCTTCCGCCAGAGTTCCAAAAAAAAGCAAATCACCTTTTTTCAAATTGGTAAAATCTTTTTTTATATCAATAAGTTCGCCAACCTCTGCCTGATTTGAAGCATTGCGAGGAATAATCACTCCATTGAGAAAAAAACAGAGCTTCGTCATGCCGCTGCAATCAAGCATCTTGGACGAAGTACCACCCCAAAGATAAGGAACCCCCATCAAATCAACCGCCTTTTTAACAAGATTGTCTCCGTTTAATTGGACATTCTGTTTCCAATTTTCAAAATCCTGACAGTCTTTTTTGAGAACATAACCATTTCTTCCGTCAGGAAAACATACGGCAATAAAATTCCCGGTGGTTTCACTGTTTTGAAGGACACAACCGGACACCAAATCAGAGATTCTTGGTGCGTTGGATTCTGGTTGCGAAAATACAAAACCATGGTCTTGAAGATAAATGATTTTCGGTGATTTAATCCATTGATTGAAAATCTCCCGCGACAGCAGTGTTAAACTTCCTGCGTTAACCCAGCAATCGTAATTGTCCGGTGTAAGAACTCGATACCAACCCGCCTTTTTTTCTGTAACACGTAACGGCGAACCAAGAAGGCACTGAGTTGCCATCTCCGCAGCATACAACGGTTGGCAACGCATGTTGGCAACTGAAACCGTTACAAGAGCATAAGGTTCCACTGTTTCTTCTACAGAAAATCCCGGCAATGTTGAAAGAAACGATAAGGTTAGTACAAAAATACATATCACATAAGGTCTGTTTTTCATGGGGGTATTGTCGAAACAAGTTTATTATTTTGTGTTTGTCAATATTTTTTTTCGATTCCCAATCCCGGTAAATTTGTTGGAAGTTGCCGTCCGTTTTCCAGATGAACACCTTGAAACAAATCGTTTGAGATAAGGAGATTGCCGTCAAGATCAACGAAATCGGCTGCCGGAGAAAGATGGACGGCTGCCGCAATCGCACAGGACGTTTCTGTCATACATCCCAGCATGACACTGAGATGACAAGCCCTCGCAAGATGAATCATTTTCCAGGCTTCATGTATTCCTGTACATTTCATCAATTTGATATTGATACCGGAAAAGTATCCCTTGATTTTCATCACATCATGAATCCGCTGGAGCGATTCATCGGCGAAAATCGGTAACGGACTTCGTTCTGTTAACCATCCGGCTTCTTCCCACCAAGACTTGGGAAGCGGTTGTTCAACCATAATAATTCCTTTTTCCTGAAGCCAGTAAATTTTGTCAAGTGCATAACGTTTATCTTTCCAGCCCTGATTGATGTCCACAATCAACGGCAAATCGGTTACGGAACGAATTGTTTCAATTATTTCTTTATCGTTGTCACGACCAAGTTTGACTTTGAGCATTTTAAACCGTTTGGCAGCATCTTGTGTTTGTTCGCGAATGACATCAGGTTTCGCAATACTGATTGTGAAAGTTGTCGGAGGAATCTGTTTGGGAGAAAGTCCCAATAATTGATAACACGGCACACCGAGCAACTTACCGATCAGATCATGCAGAGCAATATCAACAGCGGCTTTGGCGGCAGTATTATTTTCTGTAATTTTATCAACATAGTCCAAAATATTTTCCGTTTCAAATGGACTGGAGAACGCCGTAAGATCAACCCGTTCCAGAAATGCCAAAACGGAAGCAGTTGATTCTCCAAGATAGGGCGGAAGCGACGCTTCACCATAACCGATCTTACCGTCAAATTCGATCTCAACCTGTACTCCCGGCGTTACGGTGCGTGAAGAGGTTGCTAACGTAAATGGGTTGTTCAGTTTCAATTCATAAGGACGAAATGAAAGTTTCATAACGCCTTTTTTTTCAGTTGAAACCGGCGACGATAACGCCGTATCTTGATTTAAAAATGTTGTAGAACCGGCAACGAGTATTGATGCCGTCAAAAAAGTTCTTCGATTGTAATTGTTCTGTTTCATGGTACAAATTATTTTATTTCTCTGGATATTCAACTTGTAAATTCCAATCCCATTGATCAAAATAAAGATTTCCTCCCCGCCATTCCACTTCGCCGCGTTGAAAATCAACGGTTTCGCTACGAGGATAAATTTTTGCCGGATAAAATCGGCACGAATAATCTTCATTAACGATTAGGCGATAGGAATCAATTCCGCACATAAAAAAAGAGGCGATTTCTTCTTTTTTGTCGAATATTTTTCTTTCACCAAGTGACGGATCAATGGGAATCCAGCCAATTCCGTCAAAAGAAACCTCCGCCCAATCGTGCATTCCGGCATGTCCCGGATGCATCATGAAACCGCTTTGCCATTTTGCCGGAATACCGTTGTAACGGCATAATGTAACTAATAGCAGAGAAAGCATTCCGCAATCACCGTGACCGTTTTCGATAACATAAGACGGAATGTTTTCCATCGTTGAATATTCACGGGAACTTGCCCAAGGATAGGTGGTTGTAATTCCATCGTAAATTTTTTGGAGAATCGCAACCGGTTCTTTTTCTGTTCCAACCAATTTTTCGGAAAGGCGTTTGATTTCATCGGTAAAAATGATATGTTCCGAATATTCCGCCGTATATTTTTTGTACAAATCCGATTCTTTGTTGTAAGGTTTAATAGGACGTGCTTTCAAATCGAACCATTCACCGGTTGAACGGTATTGAAATTGGATACGAAAAACAGTTGGTTTACCTTTTACAGTAACTTTTTCGGCATAAATCGTACTATGTTCATTTTTCGGCGGGGAAATGATTGGATCGTCCAGATTTGAGCCGAGTAAAACAACGTCGGTTTGACGGCGGTGTTTCCGATACGGATAAGGCAACCAGCATCGAATTGTTTCGCCGTCCGGCACGGCATCAGGCAAAACAGTCAACGTATAAGTTACACGTATCGTTCGCGGTTCGTGATTTTCCGAATGTCCTGATTGCTTGGCTTGGGAATAAATGGCGAATTGATGTTCACGCAAAAAATCCTCGAACGAAGTATTGCCTGCTCCATCCTTTTCAAGTTTTCTTTGCCGGGCTTGTTGATCAATTCGAAAAAGATTGGCGGCGGCAGCACGGAAATATCGTTCTTCTCCGTCAATTATCATAACTTCAAGTGATTTTTCTTCTTTCCATTTTCGAATCTGCTCCGTCGTAATATCGGGATAATAACGTTTAATAAAATTCAGAATCCGTTCTTCGTTCCCTTGAAAATCAGCTTTGATCCGATCCATTCTTTCCTTTTGCCATTGCCGATTCCACATTTCCTTTGGTGTAATATTCCCTTCGGAAAGACGTTGATTGATCAATTTTTTTGCCGCTTCAAAGTTACCGTTACGGATTTCTTGATCGATAACATCCGGTTCAACAGCAAAAAGCGCAATACTCCAATAAACGTTCACGAATAGTACGAGGAGGCAACGGAGTATTCTTATTTTTCGTATTAAAATAGATTCAAGATTCATATTGTACTTTTTTTGATTTGTTCGATGGTGTAGGCAACCGGCGAAATCGTTTTTCGGCGATCCTCTGACCATGAACTCATTTCATGGAGTGTTTTGAAAACAGCCAAACAAGCAGAATTATAATCAATATCGGTTAACTCCGCAACCAAACGAATACTACGGTCAATCAATTTTTTGTTCGTTGCATCGACATGAGCCATCCAATTACCGCTCAAACGACCGAGTTTACCCATTGTTGCCGTTGAGACATTGTTCAAGACGATTTTCGCCGCCAAATGGGCGAAGAGATCAAGCGGACTTTCCGGCAAATCGGCTTCGATGAAAAACACGCCGCCGTTCAAATTTTTCGTAATAAAATGAGGACGATTGGAACCAATCATGATAGCGGCA
>JAISQH010000605.1 GCA_031274385.1 Planctomycetaceae bacterium
GATGACTTACCCCGTGCTGCGCTCCGCTTGCACGGGGTTATCCAAATGAAACTCCTTCGGAGTTGTTTTTATTCTATACCAAAACAATTTGCCAAAACATCAATCGTGTGACTGCCGAAGTATACATTGAAAAATAAAGGATTTGCGAACAAATTTTTAGGTAAAATAAAGGTTTTTTAGAAGTTCCCCTATGCAATAAAAATTAGAAAACTTTGTACTACTGGCTACTGACTACTAACAACTGCTTTAAGAGTTCCATTGGCAGACCGACAACATTGGACTCACTGCCTTCAATAATGGAAATCCAATCGTTTCGGTCTTGATAACCGAAACCTCCGGCTTTGCCCTGCCAATTGCCGCTGTCGAGATAATCTTCGATTTCCAAATCGGTAATGGCTTGCATTGACAGGGTTGTTGTGCTGGTTTCAACGAGATAAGTTCCGTGATCTTTCGGGGTACGCTTGGTCAAAAGGCAAAGTCCGCTAAGTACGAATTGGATTTGACCACGCGAAAATTGCAGCATTTGCCGTGCGTCATCCCGATCAATTGGTTTTTCAAGAACCCGGTTCTTGCAAATCACAACCGTATCGCAGGCAATAATTCGTCCCGAATCGAGTTTAGCGGCAACATTGCGCGCTTTTTGAACCGCAAGACGGCACACGTAATGATCAGGAGTTTCACCGGGTTGCTGATGATCTTCCGCGCCGTCGTCCGGCGGTAGAACATCGAAAATAAAACCCGCGTCAGAAAGAAGTTGCCGACGGCGCGGCGACTGACTGGCTAAAATGATCGGAAATGGAAAATTGAAAATGGACAATTGAAAATGGAAAAATAGTTATACCAATTTATTGAGATAAAAAATATCCTCCCCATTTTCAATTGTCAATTGTCAATTTTCCATTGAATAAGAAGCCTGACCTTGCATGATATGAATGACGAAACGGGCGTCGGGTTGTTTATTTTCCGGGCGAATTGATTGTGATTGCTGCGTGTATTGCACTGCCGGAGGAATCACTGCCTGACCTGCGGTTTTCGAACCGGTGACGCTGCTCAGTTGTTGCAACGTCTCCAGAATGTTCGCAAATTGAGCAATCTCTTGGAATTGCTCTTTGAGTTTGCCGTTGTTTTTCAAAAAATCCTGAACCGATTCTTTGTTCGGAATCTCGTTTGTGAGAAGCAAATTGTTGTCGCTGTTTTTCATATTCATGTCTTGCGACGGGTCAAGCCCGGCTGATTTCATGCCGGTAATTAAGTTGGACTCAAAATTTTTGAGTTTGACTTGCAGCATGTTGGCAAGCATGTCACCGCGTTGTTTGAGTTGCGCAAGACCGGTCAAACCGAGTTCACCGGATTCCGAAGAATCGTTTGGATTTTGCAATTCCATATTGAGGAGTTGCTGAACCATGTTGGCGGTTGGCGAGATAGTCAACGAATCGGGCGTTGCCGATTGGGGACGGTTGGTTTTGCCAACACCGGTTGTTTTGGCAAGCTGATCCATCGACAATCCCGGTTGGACGCCGAACATGTTCATAAATTGATTAATTTGTGATGTGGAACCAAGCATGATGTTGATTTAATTTGACGAAATAAATTGACGAATTGGTTTGACAGATTGTTTCGTTTCAATGAAACAACAAAGATCAGACCGGATATTGTTTTCGACTCCGGCGTATCGTAACAATTCCGGTGTTGTGTGTCCAGAGGTCTTTTTCGGGTTTTCTTAAATCAGAAAAATTCCACAAATCTTAAAATCCCAGCGTTTCACCGATGAGAACGACATGGATTCTTCCCGGCGGGCGGCTGATTCGGGTGGTGACGACGTAAGTGCAGATGCAATCCGGTGACTTGCAATCGTCACAAACTCCGGTTACCGTGCAAGGCGTTTTGAGATTGGAGAGACGTTGGGCATTGATCGGCGAGGCGTAAGTTCTGGCTCGAACCAACGCATCGTTCAACGTTTTGACAACCTTATTGATTCCGGCAACAACAATCACTCGTTTAGGACCAAACGACATTGCCGCAATCCGGTTGCCGACGCCGTCCACATTCACCAGTTGACCATCCTCACTTATGGCGTTGACACTTGTCAGATAATTATTGCAAAAAAACGCCCTCTGCATTGCTTCGTAACGGTCAGCGATGGTTGTTGTCCGGTCACGGTCAAGAGCCAAGTCATACTCCGCGCGAATCCGCTGAAGCAAACCAATCTCCTCAAGCGTTGCCGAACCACCCCAAGAAACGCTTTCCTTTTTCGGAAGAAGGGAAAGAATCTTCTCAACCGCTTCACGGCTTGTTTTATAATAAAAGGCTTCAAAGTGCCGGCTTTTCAGGGCTTTGACAACATGAACTCCCAGTAACTCATTTCGTTTTTCAATAGCAGGATCGGACATCGGGGTATTTTAGTTAGTTAGTTAGTTAGTTAGTTGGTTGGTTAATTGTTTTGGTTAATTGTTTTGGTTAATTGTTTTGGTTAATTGTTTTGGTTAATTGTTAGAAGAGTATAATGGGGGGAAGTTTTGTCAGCAGATTATACAGATTTAACAGATTTCAATAAAAAACTTATCTGTAAAATCTGTAAAATCTGTTGACAATAACAACAATAAATGGAACAAGTCTATTCTGGTTGTGTTGTTGGCAATGAGACCGGAAGCAAGTCATTTATTTTTTTGGCACGTTCCCGGTCACTTTGGACAAGCGGGTTGGCGTCCGCTTCACGAATGGCGGCGATGGCTTGTTCTAATGTTAGCGTTTCGCCGTCTTCTTTCGGGGAGAAGCGGCGGGCGCGGTTCAGGAACCAAATCAGAAGCGGGACAAGAAGCCCAAGCCCCCAATATTGGGCGGCTAACATCTGAGTCCAAGAATCCCAAACCGGCTCCTTCAGTAAATGAGTCCAAGAATCCGAAACCGACTCCTTCAGCAAAAACGGATTCAACACCGAAAAAAGACTGTGCGAATACTGGTCAAGCAAATCAAGTGACAAGGGCGATTCGCTGAACAAAAATGAAATTGCCATGCCGCCCGGAACAAAAATGAGAAACAAAATGGCAATAATAATCCATGTTTTTTCCGGCGTGATTTTCTTGGACACAAAACGTGAACGGAGGAGCATTGCGGTAACGCAGTAATCGAAGGAGAACAAAAGCCAGTAAAACGGACACCACTCATAAACATCGCCCGTTTGCGCCATGACAAGAACGATTCCGAACCCCATTAAAGCAAGCCACACAAAACCGTTGGCGGAACCGGTGTAAAACGGAAACAACACAATACGAAAAAGAAGACGTTGCGGGATAGTCCGTTTGATCCGAACGCTCCATGTTTCCCGTTCGCTGACGACCATTAAAATCAGGATTGTTAATGCCCACGTCCAAGAATAGACCCAAGGAACCAGTGTGTTGGTGGCAAAGGAAAGGGACGGAACGGTAAGACAAATCAGAAGGGAACCGAGATAGATGACGGTGATGGTGAGACGGAGGGGCAGTAAGCGGTTTGAGGTGGCGGGGGCGATGGAGGCGATGGAAGCGGCAAGAAAAAGAGCAAGAACCGCGCCGGCAATCAGAAGTTCACCGGCAAGCCATGTCCAAACCCGAACGCTCCCGCTGCCGAACCGGAAATACACCGAAATGAAACTGACCAAAACACTGAAACCAAAAATGAAAACAAAAAAACTGCCGCCCAACACCGCCGCCATCTGAACTTTGGTACGAACATTTGAAAAAATGAAAATCGCCATGCCATTGAGAACCTGAATTGCCGTGAAGACAGCGAGAAATGTGATGGCAACCATTTCAATATCGAGACCGCGCAACAGATAGGCAACCATGACAAACGGAGCCGTCATACTCATCAGAAGCACCGTCAAAACCGCTCCGGCTAACGCCTTACCAAAGATAATGGACGATGG
>JAISQH010000606.1 GCA_031274385.1 Planctomycetaceae bacterium
GATGACTTACCCCGTGCTGCGCTCCGCTTGCACGGGGTTATCCAAATGAAACTCCTTCGGAGTTGTTTTTATTCTATACCAAAACAATTTGCCAAAACATCAATCGTGTGACTGCCGAAAGTATAAGAGTTGAGAGTTGAGAATTGAGATTGCAGGTTGCCTTTTTTCGAAACATTTTGTAAATACTTCCTGTTGATTTTATGTCAAATCAATTATTATTAATACAAAATTTCTTAAAGTAACTTCTAAGAACTTTTTTTTTTTAACCCCGAAAAACACGAAAAATTTTTATTACAACTTTTTTACTATAACCGATTGACAGCAAAATTTTTCGTGAAATTTCGTGTGTTTCGTGGTTAGTTTCGGTTTTTAGAAGTTCCCTTTAACATTTATTTCGTTTTCTTGGTTTGGCACCACCATATCGAATGTTTGACTTTGGGTCGAGTTTCAATTCAAGACGGGACGTCCTAAAATGATCGGGACTCTTGAAAGAAACACCGATTCTATTTACAATAGGAACTCAAATGAGGTTGTATTGCAAAACATTTCTATAAGGTTTTAGAGTTTTGACTACGATGTGCAAAGACCGACGTCCCCTGAAAACGGTGCCGCAAAAGCAATCAATACCGAAGCAACCGCTTGATTCGAAAGCCCTTGACGAATTCAAGAAAAAGTACCAACACGATGCGTTTTGCAAGAACAAATTGCAAAATGTGAGAAAGGCACGGAAATTTCTGAAATATTTGTTCAAGCCGGAAGTATTGGAACAACTTGATCTTAAGCGATTGCAGATTGAACCGGAATCGTATGTAGATGAAAATCTCAAACGGTATTATACGGATGTCCTTTACCGGATTCCACTTAAGAACAGCAATGAAAGTATCGTGGTTTTTGTTCTGATTGAATTGAAAACCGATAATAGTCGTTGGACGATATTTCAGATGCTTTTGTATATTGTTCGTATTTGGAAACGGGCATTTGAAACGGTCGCCAACGCCGCGAATGCCCAAAATGCAACAGAAGAAGCGAAACAACAATTTGAAACATTTTTGCTTCCGATGGTGATTCCGATTATTTTCCATCATGGCGAAGAAAAATTTACGGCTCCAATCGAGTTGGCGAAGTTGATTCGCTTGGTGATGGGCATGGAAGAGTTCGCGTTGAATCTGAAGGCAATGTTGTTTGACGTAACACCGCTTGCTCCCAAAGATTTTCCCGAAGACCTTGAATTGAGTGCTTTTTTCATGCTGTTACAGGCGGTATTTTACAAAGAAGGAGTTGCCGAAAAACTGTTGGAAATTTATCGAAAGTTGCGACCGACAATGCACTTAGCGGAATCTCAAAAAGAATGGCAAGACGCCGTGTACTACGCAACAACCAGCGCAAAACATTTTCTGCCAGAAGATTTTAAGAACGTTATCAAACAAACCGAAAAAGAAGGAGTTGTTACCATGTCAACATCTGTTTTAGATCAATTAATTGCCGAAGCCGCCGAAGGTAAAACGAAAGCGGTAAAAGCTTGGCAAAATGCTGTCTTGGCAACTTTACGGAAAAAATTTACAAATATTCCTGAACATATTGAAACGGCGATTCGTCAAATGTCTGACCCGATTGCTTTGGAGTCGTTGCATTCCTATGCCTTAGACAGCCAGACGCTGGACGAATTCGCTGACGCTTTAAAGTGAAATTTAGACAGTGTTTTGCGTTGAGATGATTCGTAACCCGTTTGTAACCAACGACTTAGTGTCTGCGATTGTCCGAAAACATGGAAATGTCTTGAAAAATTTGGTACGATAATTGAATGAATCTGGGATCATTTCCGGGAACGTTTCAAAAATTGAGACAAGTTAAGGAATAGATTTATGTTGCGGTTTCTTTTCTTTTTTTTGTTTTTGGCAATAACGGTTCAGGCGGCAGAGGTTCCGTTTGAAATAACCGATGCAGACGGTCTTGTCGTTAGTGGAACGATTAAGGCGTTTGATTCTGTACGAATTGTTCTTGATTCCGATGGAACGGAAACGGAGATTTTAACCGAAAAACTTGTCAAATTACAAAACCTGCTTGACAATCCGTTTCTTCCTGCGGTTTTCGCCGTCAACGAATTACCGCCCAAACCCTCCAACTCCGCACCGCGAAAACGTTCCGGGCAATCTATTACCGCATTGCTCCAAAAACAAGAGTCCGATTCCGCACAAAAAGAGGAAACGAAACCTGTTTTTCCAGAGGTTGTTTCTGTTCTGGAATTGAAGGATCGAACCCGATTGGTTGTTACCGATTTTGTAACGAAGGGAAAATCCGCCGTATGCCGTCTCCTGAACAGTGAAGAAATCACCCTGCCGTTGGAACAACTTCTTGCCGCACGGTTGGTTGTTAAAGGATTGAAGGAAGTCACCGCGTCTCCCGAAGATTGGCAAAAACTTGCCGCGTCATCCGGTCAAGCAGAAACAGGAGATCGAATTGTTGTCGGTCAACCCGGTTCTTTGGATATCTATGTTGGTATTCTTGCAGAAGTCGGTAAAGAAACAATCTCGTTTATTGTTGATGGAGAAACGCTTCCGGTACCGCGTCGGAAAGTATTTGGTTTATTGTTTCACTCGCCGCAGGACAAAGATAAAACAAAAACTTCTTCACTGTTGCCCCGACTCGGTTCTCTGACTCTTTGGAACGGTACAATTATTTCCATTCACTCACTCAAATCGGACGAAAACGGCAAATGGAATTGGACAAGCATTTCCGGTGTTTCCGGCATGTTGTTTCCAGAGGAGATCGACGAACTTGATCTCGGACAAAAAAATGCGTTTTATCTGACCGATTTGAAACCGGTGTTACTTGAACAGGC
>JAISQH010000646.1 GCA_031274385.1 Planctomycetaceae bacterium
TGTACGTGTTTGAAACATGTAATTATTTTTTGCTCCGTAAATGATTTCGGGGTGATAATTCCGTACATAAACATATCGACCGTCGCTGACGGAACGAACCAGATCACCCCGTTCATCCATTCGACCGCGAAAACCGAACACAAATTCGCGGGGCTTGCCGATAAACTTGCCCGCAAACGCAATACCTTGCATATTCTTTGGCGGTTCGATTCCGGCAAGACTCAACACGGTCGGAGCCAGATCGACGAACGAAATCAGACGTTCACTTTTTGTTCCGTTTTGATAATCCGGCGGAGCAAGATGTTTCCATTTCGGCGGAAAATAAACAATAAAAGGAACACCAAGTCCGCAATCGAGCGGCGTTCGTTTGTTGCGCGGCATTCCGCTGCCGTGATCGCCGAAAAAGAAAATAATCGTACTTTCCGCCAATCCGGCTTTGTCCAGTTCGTCGAGTTTGGCAGCACAGAGAGTGTCCATTTGAGCAATCCGGTCATGATATTGCGCCCAATCACGGCGTATTTCGGGAACATTCGGATGATATTTCGGAATCGGTACTTTTCCCGGGTCGCGTTGGAGTTCATGTTTGTTACGGATTTGTGATTCGTGTGTTACCGTAAAATTAAAAACGGCAAAAAACGGCGCGTTTGGTGTACGGTTTTTCCAATGAGCCTTGTTGTTCGAAACGTCCCAGCAATTTTTGTTATCCTTTGCAAAGACATTGTAATCTTCCTTCGCGTTATTTGTGCAATAATATCCGTTTTGGCGAAGATAGTCGGGAAACATTTTGATTTGATCGGGCAACGGAACGCCGCTTCGCATTTGTTCCGCTCCGAGCGATGCCGGATAACAACCGGTGATGATTGTTGTTCTTGCCGGAGCACAAACCGGATAGTTCGACCATGCGAATCGGTAACACATTCCGCGTTTGGCAAGATGATCCAGTGTTGGTGTTACGGCGGTCGGAAATTCGTAACAACCGAGATGCCGTCCGGTGTCTTCGCAGGTCAACCACAAAATATTCGGTCGATCATCCGCAAAAATTGACGGAACAAAAAGACAAATCCATAACATTGACGTTAAATAAATCGTTTTCATTGTAAATCATAAAAATTGGTGAAGTTCGCGGTTCATAATTAACGACCGGGAACAGTTACTGATATTGAAACGGTTATTCTTTAATCTTTAATCTTTAATCTTTAATCTTTCGGCAAAACTTGATTAACTGATTTACCGAGATCGAAAGTCTGTGTATTTTTCCCTTTGACAACATCAAATTCTAACGGCGTACTTTTTTCTTCGAGAAATTTTTTATCAATGATTCGGGTAATTGATGTTTGTTTATCGATGTCGTTGAAGATTTTTTGCCGTTGTTCTTCATCTTCAGGAAGTTCCGATTCTTTGGGAACCGGCGGACCATTGCGAACGACTTTGTCAACGGTAATTTTGTACTTTCCTTCAGGAGCACCAGTATAACGTCCATTGGTCATCAAAACAACTTGCCCGGTTTCTTCTGTTCCTCCTCCGACTGACCACTTGAAATTCGGATCCGTCGAGTAAAGCGTCACAATAGCGTCTGACAACGGAACGCCGTCCTGAATAAACGTTAAAACAACCGGTTGAAGAGGCGGCATATCGGAGGGGCGGTCATCACCGCAACCAATAATTGTCATAATGTACAGAAATAAACAAGTCAACATCAATTCATATTTTATTTTTTTCATGGTAATGAACTCTGATTGTAACTGTTTTGGGTTGATATCGAAACCGCAACCACAGGAATATAGGAAAAATTTTTTATTTTCCCATCGTTACGGTTTCGATAAAAAATATGAAATACTTCTCTTTAGAACGAAACATTTTCACCTTGTCCGATTGTTCCCAAACTTCCCCAAATTCCGTAGGGACTCGGACCGGCTCCATACGCCTGTTGATCGGACATTTTTCCGGCATCAACACTATCAGAAACATAACGAACCGCACCGTCAAATAATCCAACATTGACTCCTTTGCCGTGATAACTGGTTGCGGAAAGATAACCCATCCGTGTTTCAGGTGAAGTCGTATTTGTGACACAGGATGGTGAATTAGGCGGTAACACGGTACAAAATCCATTCCGTGCAACACGTCCATCAAATAAAATGTTACCGCGATAAAGTACCGTTGCCAATGGAGCAGTTGGTTTATATTGCATAGAACTTACGTCAACCAGAGCAAAGCAACCCGATGGAGCCGATGCTGTTGTTGTGTTGTTAATCGTATATTGAGAAACAGCACCGTAAATACTACGGGATTCCGTTGATTCAGCGGAACAAGATTCGCTGATGGCGATGGTGTTACTCGTTCCGTCTGTAATCCCTTCGAAACCACGCCAGACATTAACAATTCCTGTTGGTGAACTATTTGAAGAGGGCATAAATGGTGCCCGTGAAAGATTACTCGGAAAAATAAAAGACTGACTGGCTGAGAATCCTGTTACCTGTTGATTATGTAACGCAAAGTCGCCGCGACAAGTCACGATATTACAACGCGAAAGGTCACGGTAAATACCCGGTAGTGCGCTGTTGGGGTCAGAAGGACACAAAAAAGTGGCAAATTTTCCGCGTAACAAATTATTACTATCGGAAACAGAAATGTTTACCGTAGAGTTGGTAATTTCCTGATAGCGTCCTATTTGTTCCATATAAGGAAACAAATGGAACTGGCAACTGAAATTGTTCGACATAGTTGGTGGACTGTTTTTGAATACCACCGCCGCGGTTGCTGACGGTAACGCGTTGTGATGATCGTGGTAATTGTGAACCGCGATTATAAATTGTTTCATATTGTTTGTGCAGGTCATTCGCCTTGCCGCTTCCCGCGCCGCTTGAACCGCAGGTAACAGAATTGCAATCAGAACACCGATAATCGCAATCACCACAAGAAGTTCCACCAAAGTAAAGCCAAATGGAACGTAACGAATAAGAGTTCGTGATTTTGCAGAGTAGCGTTTGAAGAACGAAAACTCTCCATTATCAACTTTCAACTCTCCACTATAGATTGCCCCCCCCCCCCCGCGTTGGCCCGGTGAAAATGTGAGTTGTCCGGTCCCGGGTGCCAAAAGGTGTGGCTGTGGGGTGTGCCACGCAGGGGGGGCGTCGCATT
>JAISQH010000674.1 GCA_031274385.1 Planctomycetaceae bacterium
TGTACCAGCGACGGTTCGTTGCGAATCACGGTTTCGTTTGAAGTCGGAACCAACCCGGATATTGCGTCGGTTCTTGTTCAGAATCGGGTCAAGGCGGCGGAACCGTTGTTGCCGGATGAGGTTCGTCGTATGGGAGTTCGTGTTGATAAACGCGTGTCCAACTTCATTTGCTTTGTCAACTTGTTTGAAAAAATACCCGAAGGAACCGCGTCGCAACCGATTCATACCGATCAACACGGTATGGGTATTTCCGGTGCTCTTGCCGCCGCCAAAGCCGCCGAAGAAAATGGTGGACAAAAACCCAATCAAGGAACCAAAAGCGGTCAATATCTTGCCAATTACGCTTCGCTTTATTTGAAAGACCGTTTGGCTCGTGTCAAGGGAGTGGGCGAAGTGATGATGTTTGACCGGCGTACATTTAGTATGCGTATCTGGCTTGACGAAGACGCCATGTCCGCACGCGGGATTTCGGTACAGGAAGTTCATGCCGCGATTCGGGAACAAAATGTTCAGGTTGCTGCCGGGCGCATCGGTCTTGAACCGGTTCCAGAGGGTATTCAAACCAACTTGGCAATTGTAACATTAGGACGGCTTCAGGATGTTTCGCAATTTGAAAACATGATTCTTCGTACGGATCCTTCCGGCGGAGTGTTGCGTTTGAAGGATATTGCGCTCATTGAATTGGGAGCCGCCGACTATTCCGGCGAATCCCGTTACAACGGCAAAATGGCAACCGGTATGGCAATTGCTCCGCGTTCCGGTGCCAACTCGTTGGAAGTTTCGGCAAATGTTGTCAGTACGATGGCAACACTCAAGGAATCAATTGAACGAAGCGGCTTGGAATATATTATTCCGTTTAACGCCACCGATTTTATTCAGGCGACGGTTGATGAATTTAAGGAAACATTATTCCTTTGTGTTATGTTTGTTGTTTTTACGGTTTTTATTTTCCTTCAGGATTGGCGGGCAGCCTTGATTCCGACATTGACAATTCCTGTTTCGATTGTCGGAACATTTTTCTTAATGTGGATTTTCGGTTTTTCGATTAACACGATGACATTGTTTGGTTTAATTCTTGTCATCGGAATTGTCGTGGATGATGCGATTGTTGTTGTTGAAAATACGCAGCGTATTATTGACGAAGAACATCTTGATCCTCACGCGGCGGCGAAAAAATCAATGATTCAGGTTATCGGACCGGTGATTGCAACCGTTCTCGTGATGATGGCGGTATTCCTTCCGACTTCGATGATGCAGGGAATTGTCGGTCGGCTTTATCAACAATTTGCGTTAACAATTGCCGGTTCAATTGCTATTTCGGGCATCTGCGGCGTAACACTGGCTCCGGCATTGTGTGCGATTTTGCTTCGTCCGTCTGTTCCGAAAAACAAGCGGTTTGTTCTTTTTCGTGTTTTTAATTTTTTCTTTGACGGTTTTGCCAACATTTATCTGAAGACTGTCAAAACAGCCATTTTTCTTGCTCCGTTGGTACTGCTTCTTTGGTTTGGGTTGATTGGTTTGCTGTTTTGGTCAGTAACCCATCTTCCTTCGGGATTTTTGCCGGACGAAGATCAAGGTGTGATTATGATGGAGGTCAAACTCCCGGAAGGAGCGTCAATGGAACGAACCGCCGAAGTGCTAACCCGCGTTGAAAGACTTGTGTCGGCACAACAAACGATTAAGCGTAACGAGGATTATAATAACCGGAATATTATAACGAAAATTCATGAGCGTTTTTGGGACAAGAAAAAAACATACGTTGAAAGCGGCGGTATCAAATCAGCCATGTATATTAGCGGTTTTTCGTTTGTTGGCGGTAACGGTTCCAATCTTGGAATGGTCATTATGCCGCTTCGTCCTTGGAAGGAACGGCGTGACGAAGGTTTGAAGATTCCCGCCATTCAAGCCCGTATCCAAAAAGGGCTTGACCGGATTCCTGAAGCGCAATTCCAGATGTTCACGCCTCCGCCGATTCAGGGTCTTGGCATGACGACCGGAGTTTCGTATATTCTTCTTGACGAACGCGGTGTCGGAGCCAGTACCATTGCTGCCGTCATGGATGATTTGAAGAACAAGGCGGTTGATATGAACCCGATTGTTGCTGCGCTCACTCCGTTCAATCCGAACGCGCCGCGTTTATTCCTTGACATTGACCGCGACAAAGCGAAGCGGATGGGGCTTAATTTGACTGAAGTTTTTGCCGCGCTGCAATCCTATCTTGGTGCGGCGTACGTTAATGATTTCAATGTTTTCGGCAGGACGTATCGGGTTAATGTCCAAGCCAAAGGCGAATATCGTGACAATGTACAGGATGTCCTTCGAATCAAGGTGAAGAACAATGCCGGTACGATGGTTCCGTTGGAGGCATTTACAACAATTCAGGAAGTTGCCGGGCCGCAGTTGTTGACTCGTTACAATATGTTTCCCAGTGCGTCTCTTATGGGAATTGTTCGTCCTGACCGAAGTACCAGCGAAGGCATTGCCAAAATGGAAACCTTGAGTCAATCGTTGCCGGACGGATTTAGTTTTGACTGGACGGGTATTACGTTTCAGGAAAAGCGGGTTGGAAATCAGACGGCGATATTCTTTGGCATTTCTGTTTTGTTTGCGTTTTTGATTCTTGCGGCTCAGTATGAGAGTTGGGCGTCGCCGTTAATTATTATGATGGCGGTTCCTCTTGGAGTTGCCGGTTCTCTTACGGCGGTAACGTTATTCGCAATTCATGCGGGAAAAATGCCGGAGATCAATTTGTACACACAAATTGGTTTGTTAATGATGGTTGGTTTGTCGGCGAAGAATGCGATTTTGATTACGGAATTTGCGAAGGAGCGGCGGTTACACGGAACGCCGTTGGTACAATCGGCTTACGAGGCGGGTCGGCTGCGGTTACGACCGATTTTTATGACTTCATTTGCGTTTATTCTGGGTGTTTTGCCGCTTGTTTGGGCGGACGGAGCCGGCAGCAATTCCCGAAATGCCATCGGAAACGGTGTTTTTGGCGGTTTGCTCATGGAAACAATGGTTGGTGTTTATGTCACGCCGGTACTTTTCGTACTGATTCAGGGATTCGCGGAATTTTTTGAAAAGCACATCAATTCTTTTCTGGCACACAGCCGGTCAAAAGCCCAACGTAAAGCCGATCTCGACGAAGTTGTTGTCCGGCACGGAGATTAAAAAAAACTGATGATTTCATTTTTTGCGGGGAATGATTTTGGGTAACTGTCTATTTTGTTTTTAATGATTGATGTTTTGGTCAATTATTTTGGTATTGAATTAAAAATAACTCCGAAGGAGTTTCATTTGGATAACCCCGTGCAAGCGGAGCGCAGCACGGGGTAAGTCATCACAAATTTACCGGAACTCCGAAGGAGTTCAATTTTGATGTTTGTGGTTACTGTGA
>JAISQH010000676.1 GCA_031274385.1 Planctomycetaceae bacterium
TGAACAGATTTTCATAAAAAACGAATCTGTAAAATCTGTTGACCAACAATAATAGACTTGCTTTTATATTGTCTGAATTTTGTAGTTCGGCTGTAGTTTGGGTTGCCGGAGATAGATTATGCAAAAGAATAATATATAATAACCGCTTCAATGGCATAACAATCAACAACCGGCTACTGACTACTGACTACTAACAACTGACTACTGGCTACTAACAACTGATTTCCATGGTTGATGTTTCTGAGAGGAACCCGAAAAAGTCGAAATCTTCACGCAAACCGAATCCATCCCGACCGGTTGATCTTTCGGCGTTGGAAAATATTCCGCCGCACAATCTCGATGCGGAACGTGGTTTGATTGGTTCTTTGCTTCTTAATCCGCATCTTTGCGACATTATTGTACCGTTGGTTCATGCGGACGATTTTTATTCTGACGCCAACCGCCGTATTTTCAATCATTTGATTGAAATGCGTAACGACAACTGTGGAATTGATCTTGTGCTTCTTTTGAACCGTCTCCAAACATCGGACGAATTGGAAGCGATTGGCGGTGAGGCGTATCTTGCGGAACTGATGTCATCGGTTCATGTTACCGCTCACGCCGAATATTACGCCAAAATCGTTCGGGAAAAGGGAACGCTTCGCCGTTTGATTCATGTTAATTCCGGTTTGATTCAAGATGCGTTTGCACCGGACGTTTCGACCAAAGACTTGCTCAACAAAGCCGCGTCGCAGATGTTCGAACTTTGTGAGGCGCAAACGACCAATCAGGTTTTTGATATTAAGTCGGTGATGTTTGACGTGGGAACGTATCTTGACCGCAAGATGAATGGCGAAACCGATACGATTAAGACCGGTTTCATTGATTTGGATGAGATGACTGACGGAATGCACCCGAACGAGTTGATTATTTTAGCGGCAAGACCGAGTGTTGGCAAAACGGCGTTGGCAACGAATATTGCCGAATATGTTTCGGTTAATTTGAAACAAACGGTGTTGCTTGTGAGTCTTGAGATGTCGCGGCAGGAATTGGCGTTACGGCTTATTTGTTCGCGCGGCAAAATTGACAGCAATAAAATCCGAAAAAGTTTCCTTTCCGAACAGGAACGAAACCGATTTATGGAAACGGCGAACGATTTATCTCAGGCGGCGATGTTTATTGATGACACGCCGAGCCGTACGGTTTCGGAGATGGCGGCGGTTGCCCGGCGTTTGAAGCGTCAAAATGATTTACGTCTACTGGTGATTGACTATCTTGGTCTGATTGAACCGGAAAATCCTAACGATCCTCGACAGGAACAGGTTGCCAAAATTGCTCGTCGTCTTAAGGGGTTGGCGCGGGAGTTACGGATTCCGATTTTGTGCCTTGCTCAGTTGAACCGTCAGGCGGATGTTTCCAAAGACGCGCGTCCTCGATTGGCGCATTTGCGTGAATCCGGTGCGATTGAGCAGGATGCTGATGTTGTTTTGTTTGTTCATCGTCCTGACAAGGAGATGAAGCCGGGTGATAAAGGTTACGATGAGGTTGCCGGTATTGCGGAGATTATTATTGCCAAACAGCGAAACGGTCCGATTGGCGAAATTAAATTGAATTGGGTTGGCGAACACACCCGGTTTCAAAATCTTTCCGATAAAACAATCGAAGAGTACAGTGATTTTGCCGAACACAGTGAAGTGTCTCATTTTGATACATATTCAAGTTCAGGATTCAATGCTAATTTTCCGGTTGCTTCCGATCAAATCGATACAAGCGAACCAAACGAATTTTAATTAGTGGAGAGTTGATAGTGGAGAGTGAAGACGCAAGCGGATAACTCCCCACTCCCCACTTTCCACTTCCCACTTCCCACTAATTATGACTTTTCTTTATCAACAGTTTGTCAAACGAATATTGTATCCTCTTGATCTTTTTCGGAGTGGTGATTATTCGGAGTTACGTTATTTACGGGAGTTTGAGCGGACGCAGTTCCTTCCGCCGGACGAACTCCGTGAACTCGTTTGGCAACGTCTTCGTCACATACTGGACACGGCATATCGGCGAATTCCGTACTATAAATCGGTTTTTGACCGGTCTGGCGTTGTTCCGGGCGACATCAAAACGGAAACGGATTTACTTTCCGTACCGATTCTTGAAAAGCGTGATGTTCAGGCGAATCTTCAAACGATGATTGATCCTGATTGGCGGAAAGACCGTTTGATTTTTGACAAGACCGGCGGTTCTACCGGTACGCCGGTCAATTATTATTACAACATTGAACGAAAATGGGCGAGACAAGCGGCGGCGTTGCGGCATGACCGTTGGGCGGGTTACGATATTGGACAGCGGTTTGCAGCACTTTGGGGCGCGGCGCGGGACATGCCGGAACCCGGTTTGAAACAAAAAATCAAATCACTCCTTTTTCCCAAAACGCTCCTGCTCAATTCGGTCAACATGACGCCGGAATTGATGCTTGAATTTAATGAAAAACTGAAACGTTATCAACCGCCGGTTCTTTTGGCTTACGCGAATGCGTTGTCGCTTTTTGCTTCCTTTTTGAAACAGCGAGGCGTTTCTGTGTATCAACCGAAGGGGATGATTACTTCTGCGGAGGTATTGCGACCTGAAGACCGGAGTTTGATTGAGGAAGTTTTTGGGGCACCGGTTTTTAACCGGCTTGGTTGCCGTGAATTTTCTGTTATTGCCAGTGAGTGTGAGCAACATTGCGGAATGCATATTATGGCGGAGGGACTTTATATTGAGTTGGTTCGCGGTTCGCGTCATACGGAGCCGGGCGAGCCGGGCGAAATTCTCGTTACTGATTTGCTGAATGAGGCAATGCCGATGATTCGTTACCGGCTTGGCGACACGGCAACATGGTTGTCCGGTACTTGCTCTTGCGGTCGTTCGCTGCCGCGAATTGTCAATGTTTCGGGGCGTGGTACGGTTGTTATTGGTGGGATGGATGGTCGTTTTTGTTCCGGTGTGGCGTTGGCGACATTTATTGTTTCAAAACGTCCTTCGTTTTGTCAGATTCAGATTATTCAGGAGGAACGCGGCAGGATTTTGTATCGTGTTGGTTGCGGTCATGATAAACCGCTTCAACAAAACGATCTTGATTTCCTTCGGGAACAAACCGAACTCTATCTTGGCAAGGGCATTAAAATTGATTACGAATACGTGGATTCAATTCCCCACGAAGCGTCTGGAAAATATCTTTTTTCCAAATCAACAGTTGCGCGGGAATTGTTTCAGTAATGAGTAACGGTCGAGTGTCAACATTCGCGGGACACCCAATGAGAATTTCAATTAAAATTAAAGTGCTTGACAAGCGGGCGTTCGATTGGGATAATGACTTTGTGTTTTGATTGTTCAGGTTTTTTTACTTAATTTTTACTTAACTTTTACTTAACTTTTACTCAATTTTTGCTCAACTTTTCGTGTTCCCTTCGTGATTTTGTGGTGAAAGATAATGACGAGATTGTAACAAATTTGTGAAGGGATATTTCCTTTTTTAATATTTTTAATATTTTTAATAAACTCATTTGGAATGTTTAACGAAGAATCGTCCTCCATTCAATTTGTTGAATCCTCTCCCTCTTCTGTTTCATTGCCTAAGCCCAAACCGGAAATAGTCTATCGTTTTTTGGTGATGGGAGCGGCGACCATTATTCTTTTGGCGGGCATCAAAGCGGCAAGCGGGATTGTTTCGCCGATGTTGTTGGCATTATTTATGGCGATTATTCTTGTGGTTCCGTTGCGTTGGCTGCGAAATCACGGCTGCCCCAATTCGATTGCGCTTATTATTGTACTTGGCGGGACGGTGTTTGTTTTTTGCGGGATTAGTTATTTTGTCGGCAGGTCTTTGAATGATTTTATTCTTCGGCTTCCTGCGTACAAAAACAGGATTGTTCAAAAATTGGATCAACTCGACAAGCAATTGGAGCAATACGGTTTTGTTCTTGGAGAATTGGGGAAAGAAAAAGACGTAACAAAAACGGAGGTTTTAACGGACAATCATTTTCCATTTTCCGAAAAGTCTCCTGCCGAACAAGTTGAGCAAGCCGGAAATTCTGAACAATTAAGACATTCCGAACCAAAAAGTTCCCAGCCGGAAAACAATGTTCCTTCTTCGTTTGTCGAATCCGAACATCCGGTTGAGGAGAATACCGATGATGATGTTTTGGTTGAAAAGACCTCAGAAAAAGAATCCGCTGACGATGCGGAAATTTCTGTGCCGGACGAAATTGTTCCGGTTTCATCGGAGGAGATTGCCCAAATTCTGAACAAACGAGACAAGGAACAACCTTCGTTGATTGCTCTCAATCCTGAAAGTGTCATGTATTGGGTTACGAAATCTTTAGTTGAATTGCGTCATGTTGCGGAGGGTGGATTTCTTGTTTTGATTTTTACTGTTTTTATGGTTTTTGAAGCGGCGCGGTTCCCGGAAAAGATTGACCGGGCATTTGGCAAGGAAGGTCCCATTAATAACGAACATTTTCACCGGATTGCCAATGATATTCGGCGTTATCTTTTTCTCAAGGCGATTTCGAGTTTGATGTCGGCTGTTGCGGCGACATTTGTGTACTGGATTTTTGGAGTTCCTGCAACACTTTTTTGGGGCGTGTTTGCGTTTTTCCTTTACTTCATTCCCAACATCGGCGGAACGCTTGCGGCGATTATACCGGGAATGTTGATTTTTATGACTTACGATTTGCAAGGTGTTTTTCTGTACGCAATTTGCCTGATTGCGATTGAATGTTCGATTGCGTACGGAATTGAGCCGAAGATGTTGGGACATGGATTGGGTATATCCACTGTAGTGATTATTCTTTCGTTATTTTCGTGGGGTTGGCTTTTAGGACCGGTCGGCTTGTTCCTTGCCGCTCCCTTGACAATTGTGGTCAAGATCATTTTTCAAGCGTTTAAAGAAACAGAATGGCTCGCCATCCTGTTGGACGACCATAAAAGACAACGCAATAAAGTTCAACCGGTTTCCTGATTTATTGTGTTCACGGCGTGAGAAAAATCATGAATCAATATTCAGACAAAATAAAAAGGCTGTAAAATGTTCAATGATGCTGAATTGTCGGACAAAAAAGATTATCTCAATGGGCGTTACAGCGGTATTCCTGTACCGGAAATTGCGGAAATTTTTGAAAATTCGTAACTATCCACTATTAACTACTAACTATTAACTATTAACTACAAACATGTCTCAATTAACACAATCAGCCGCTTGGTTGGCATTACAACAGCATCGGCAAATTTTTGAAACGGTTACAATGCGGAATCTTTTCGCTGAAGACCCGAAACGGTTTGACAAATTCTCAATTTTGTTCGGAAACAATATTCTGTTCGATTATTCGAAGAACCGGATTACCGAAGAAACGCTTCAACATTTAATTGATTTGGCAAGGGAAGCGGATGTTGCCGGGTTTCGGCAAAAGATGTTTTCCGGTGAAAAGATCAATGTTACGGAAAAGCGTGCCGTTTTGCATACGGCGTTGCGGAACCGTTCGAACAGACCGGTTTTTGTTGACGGTCAGGATGTAATGCCGGACATCAATGCCGTGCTGGAAAAAATGAAAAACTTTTCGCAACGGATTCTCGAAAATGAATGGAAGGGTTACACTGGCAAGCCGATCACTGATGTTGTGAACATTGGAATTGGCGGTTCTGATCTTGGTCCTGTGATGGTGACAGAAGCATTGAAACCGTACAAAACTCGGTTGAATGTCCATTTCGTTTCCAATATTGACGGGACACATATTGTTGAAACGCTTAAAAAACTTGACCCGGCAACGACGTTGTTTATTATTGCTTCAAAAACATTCACCACGCAGGAAACGATGACGAATGCGGAATCAGCCCGAACATGGTTCCTTGCGGGTCAAGGTTGTAAGGCTTCTGATGTTGCGAAACATTTTGTTGCGCTTTCAACGAACCGTCCCAAAGTGGAAGCGTTTGGAATTGATCCTGTCAACATGTTTGGCTTTTGGGACTGGGTTGGCGGACGTTATTCCCTTTGGTCGGCGATTGGGTTGTCGATTGTGCTGTCGATTGGTTACGAAAATTTTGAAGAGCTTTTGACCGGAGCCTTTGATGCGGACGAACATTTTCTTAACGCTCCGTTTGACCGGAATATTCCGGTGATAATGGCGTTGCTTGGTATTTGGTACAATAATTTTTGGAATGCGGACAGTCAGGCAATTTTGCCGTATGACCAATTGATGCACCGTTTTGCCGCGTATTTTCAGCAGGGTGATATGGAAAGTAACGGTAAAGGAGTTGACCGTAACAACAATGCGGTTGATTACTCGACAGGTCCGATTATTTGGGGCGAACCGGGGACGAATGGTCAACATGCTTTTTATCAACTGATTCATCAAGGAACGAAATTAATTCCGTGCGATTTTCTGGCTCCGGTTCAATCGCAAAATCCGATTGGCGATCATCACCCGAAACTTTTAGCCAATTTTTTGGCTCAGACGGAAGCCTTAATGAAAGGCAAGACATTCGATGAAGCGGCTAACGAGTTACGAAAATCAGGATTGTCTGAGGACGAAGCGGCACGGCTTGCCCCGTCAAAAGTTTTTCCGGGCAATCGACCGACCAACTCGTTTTTCTTTGAAAAACTAACGCCGAAATCACTTGGTTCGTTGATTGCGTTTTACGAACACAAAATTTTCGTACAAGGCATTATTTGGAATATCAATTCGTTCGACCAGATGGGCGTTGAACTTGGCAAACAACTTGCCGGTGTGGTATTGCCGGAGTTGCTGAACGACCAAACTGTTACGTCGCATGATTCTTCGACAAACGGTCTTATTGCGTTTTATAAAAAACGCCGGAAGTAATATTTTATTTGTTTCATTATTTCGTCCTTTTTGTATTTTTAATTGGCGAGCAAAGACGCAGAGAATCAAACGGTTATCTTCGTTTTATCCTGCATCGTATTAACGAAGACTGTTTGTCAATTGTTGTAACAGTAATCGTTGTTCCGGTGTCAGTTTTTGATCGGCGTGGGGCATGGAATCATCAAGTTGTAACGCAATATCACATTGTTGCAGTGCTTCTTTCCGTTTGTCGTTGGAATCTCCGGCGGTTTTCCACAGAAGGAGAGCAAACGAGGCACGGAATTTCGCAATATTCGGATACAACAAAACGGCGTTACGATAATATTCCAATGCCGCGTCCGCCAGTTCCCGATCACCGGTTTTTTCAAACAATAAATTCAACCGCTCTGCAAAAACGAAACGTAATGTTGCCGAACGAGGCATGAGTCGAATTGCCTGAATCTGAATTTCAAGCGTTTCCGTTTTTCGTTCCGTATGATCAGGAGAGAATAGCCAGAAGCGGAACAATTCTGTTGCCAAATGTTCCTGCATTACCGACGACCACGGGTCTGCCTGAACCGCTTGCCGCAGCAACGCGATTCGGCGCAGTCCATCCGTTTCTTCTTCGGCAAGCATCGAAAGAGGATTGGCTTTGAGTACCGGTTTAAAACCTGTTTGATGTACGAAAATAATTGCAGCAGCCAGCAAAAATACCGTACAGATTCGTACCACTCGGAGATTGATTTCTGTATCTTTCCGGCGATTGACAAGAACCGCCGCCAAAAGCCAGAGGCAAATTGCCGTACTAGTTACAGAAATTCCGCCCGATGCCAATAGATGAACAAAAAACGCTGTTAATGTTATGGTAATCAACGATGAAGGAATTTCGTTACCGGGACGTTTGAAAAGAAAGGCGATGATCGGAAAAGCAATAGTGGCAAAGACCGGTGCGAGAAAATCCATTCCGGCTTCACTGTTGAACGAAAGAAAAAACGCCAGCCAACATCCGAACAAACCGCCGCAGAAAAGAAAGAATCCTGATCTTGGTGAATCTTCATTTTTTGGTAACGGAATTGAAACGGTACGGAAACCACCGCACAGCAGAAAACCGAACGGAACAACAAACAACAGCAATGCCGGCAAACCGGAAACAGCGGCAATTTCGACGACAAAATTATGAGGATCGGAAATTTCTTCGCTTGACTGCGGCAGTTTGTATTGCATATAAGTTTGTTTGAAGTTGCCGCTGCCGCAGCCGAAAACCGGATAATCCCGAATCATTTCGAGCGATGCCTGCCAATATTCGAGACGAAAACCAAGCGAACGCCCGGCTCCTGAAACAAGGCTTTTACCCGATGATGCTAAAAGAGTAACCGTCAGAATTACGGCAATAATAAAAGAAACGAAAAATAATTTATTTCCCGAATGACGGCGAAGCAGAAGAAAAGCAAGCAACACAACACCGACACCGACAGCAACAAGACCGCTACGACATTTGGTTAATACAAAACAAACGAGCAGGATGCCGGTAATTGAAATCAAACCTAAACGTAACCGCAGAGTCGGCGGCAAACACAGTACGAAAAAACCCAGAAGGAACATGAACCAGCAACCGAGCACACCGCCAAGTGAATTGGTCATCGGATAGGTTCCCATCGGTCCGGCTGTTTTTAATCGTGCAACAAGCCGATCCCAATCCGGTGTCTCCGGTTTGATTGACGAATCAATTTGGGCAATTGTCCTTTCCGGTGCTGCCTCAAATTGTCGTAACATATCGGGAATACCGATAAATTGTTGATGGAGTCCCAACAAGGCTTCGGAAAGCATTACAGCAAGTGCAACACCGAAAATTGCTGTAACTGTTTGACGATTTTGTAACGTTTGACGAAAGAGAAACCAGGCTGCCGCCAGACCAAGCCAAACAGAAAGCATATTAAAACCCGGTCTTGGTGCGCCGCCGTGACCGGGCAGAAGATTCCAAACGGTGGAAAAACAAACAACGGCAAAAAAACCGTACACAAAAAAATCAATCCGCGAACATCGGATTCCGGGCAAACGCCCTTTTTTGAGCAG
>JAISQH010000006.1 GCA_031274385.1 Planctomycetaceae bacterium
ATTTTTCAAACGGTAATTGCTTCGATGCCGAAGCGTTTTTGTCATGCCCCTCAGCAGGGAGATTAACCTGAATCGTGTCTTCAAATAACGAAACATATTTCGGATTCGACACCGACCAACCTTCGGGCAATTTGTTACCATCAAACGATTCATGGAAAACAACATCGCCAATATTCACGTCTTCGGCAATTGCCGGTAAAACGGAAATTCCGAACAACAAAAATGATACTAAAATTCGAAACATAATATTAATGGGGGTTTGTGGTTTGGGGTTTGGGATTTTGGGGTTTGTAAAAACTGACTACTAACTACCGGTTCCTGTTTTTCCATAGGCAAGCTGATACGCCAGCGCAACAAAAATTCCGCCGCCGACAATATTGCCCAGTGTTACCGGAAGAAGATTCGCAACAAAGAAATTAGTCCATGTCAGCGATTGCAGCAATTCCGGGCTTAAAGGAACCGAAGCCAGCCATTCGGGATTCGATCCGGCAAGCAAACCTGCGGAAATATAGTACATATTGGCAACCGAATGTTCAAAACCGGAAGTGATAAAAAGCCAAATCGGAAAGAAAATCGCAAAAATCTTACCAATGGCGTCTTGAGTCCCTGCTGCCATCCAAACAGCAAGGCAAACAAGCCAGTTGCAAAGAATACCAAGCGAAAACGCCTCAAGAAACGAAAAATGACATTTTGTTGCAGCAATCTTGATGGTCATTCCGCCCAACAAATTGGCTCCGCTGTTCAACTGCCCGGAACAGACAATTAAATACGCTACAAAAAATGAACCGGCAAAATTACCGGCATAAACAATCAGCCAATTTCGAAGCAAACCGGCAAGACGGATTTTCCGTGTTGCCAATGGGAGCAGCATCATCGTGTTACCGGTGAACAATTCGCCGCCGGCAAGAACAACAAGCATCAAACCGCCGGGAAAAATCGCTCCGGCAAGACATTTGCCGAGACCGTAAGTTTCCGGTTTTGCCAACAGGTTGAACGCTGCCATATTGGAACCTTCCGAAGCAAACGCAATGTACACTCCGGCAAGGAATCCAAGAATAAACAAACGACCCAATGGCTTTGCGGCTTTGGCAATCCCAGCCTCTAACGTCTTTTGAAGAATTTCCTGCGGCGAAAGCATGGTAAAAATAAATCAACTTTTTTTGTTGCTAAAAAACGTAAATCACGTCCAAATAAAATTGTAGCCGGACTTTATTTTTATGTCAACCGTGTTACTGTATCTCTTTCCCAACCGAAGAAATACAATGTCGCGATTTCGCAAAAAACACCCAAACACCGCTTGAAATCTCAAAATTTCAAGTTAAAATTGACTCTTGATGGAAACAAATATTAAAACCATAAAATAAAAGGCAACTTCTAAAAACTCTTTTTTAACCACGAAAAACACAAAAAAACACGAAAGAATTTTTGGTAACTGTCTATTTTATTTTTTCAAGTTTGCGTGCAAAGGCGCAAAGAAGATGATCATTGGTTTCAACTTGTTCTATACAACGGGCAGATATAAAGTTGATGTTTTTGTGAATTATTTTGGTCAATTATTTTGGTCAATTATTTTGGTCAATTGTTTTGGTCAATTGTTTTGGTTTGGAGCTAAAACAACTCCGATGGAGTTTAATTTTGATAACCACGTGCAAAAGAAGAGCAGCACGGGGTAAGTGTACAAAAAAACGAGAACTCCGTAGGAGTTCAATAAAAAATGATTCATTTGGAGGTGTATCATGGTAAACCCATACATCAAAATTGAACTCCTACGGAGTTCCGGTAAGTTTGGGATTTTACTTACCCCGTGCTGCGCAAGCTTGCACGGGGTTATCCAAATGAAACTCCTTCGGAGTTTTTTACAGAATTGTTTTAGTTCATAGTTCAAAACCAAAACAATTGACCAAATTAATTGTTGACAAAAACATCAATCGTGTGACAGCCGAAAGTAGAATCAACAAAATTATAATAGACCGTTACCTTTGAATTTCTTTGCGTCTTTGCGCGCAATCCTTAAAAAACAAAATAGACAGTTACCCATCATTCCATCTCCAAACCACAAAAAAATGTCTCGTCCGTTGAATCGTGCTTTGATTGAATCGAGTTTGGAGATGAAGTGTATGCTTTTTTTCTTCATTTCTCTTTCGATTGTTATTGGCGTGAGTTTTCTGTTGTACTATCGGGTAACGCGGCAAATTGTTCTGGCATTGAACCCGATTATGGCGAACACTTGGGCGGAGCAATATCTTCAGGAAGCGCATTGGGAGACGTTTGCCAACAACAAACCGAATGAAACCGCCTCGCCAAACGAAGTTCCGTTGTTTCCGCCAATGACCAAAAACACCAATGCCTCCGAGTTTCGGCAGAAAATGGAGGAAATTATGAAACGAATTCAAAACAGCGATTGGACTGCCACTTTTATTGCCAATCCTGAAAAACTTCGTGAAATTTATTTCAATGATTTTGACATTGTTGAACAAGAAGAGCGGAAAAAGCGGACAGAACAAGATTGGAGCACTTACGCCCCTATTTTGGAAAAGTTCCCTTTTTATCAGAGTGATCCTGATTTTCAACCGGAAAAGGCTCTTCGTTACGAATTTCAATTTGATGCGAACAGAACGTATCATTATTTTGAGGAAGTCCGAATGAATCGTGCCAGCGAATGTGCGGTGTGCCATGATTTTGCTCAAGGTGAATTGATGGGGGTGGTTCATGTGGAGATTCCCGAATCGGCGGTAAAAAAGGTGTTGCAGCGTTATTGGGCTTACATGCTTGCGGCGGCGATTGTTTCGGTATTTCTGGCGATGGTTGCTGTTAAAATTGTGATTCATTTGGTGGTGATCAAACCGCTCAAGAATCTTCGTGAAGTTTCCGAATCCATTTCGCGGGGCGAATTATCGAAACGTGCGGAGATTCGGACTGGTGACGAATTTGAAGTGCTTTCCGAAGCGTTCAACCGGATGCTCCGGCATCTGGTCAATTCGCAAGACATGTTACGTAAAGCCAATAACGAACTCGAAAGTAAGGTGGACGAACTCGCGCATTTGACCATTCAACTTTATGAAACGAACCGGGTTAAGAGTGATTTTATGGCAACGATGTCCCATGAATTACGTACACCGCTCAACAGTATTTTGGGATTTAGCGACGTTCTTGGTTCTATTTCCGCGCTCAATGACAAGCAAAAACGTTACGTCGAAAACATTAACAAATCGGGACGTTCTTTGCTTTCCATGATCAACGACATTCTTGACATGGCGAAGATGGAAGCGGGGCGGATGGACATTCAAACGACCGCGTTTAGTATTGCGGCAACGGTTGCGGCTCAGGCTGACATGGCGAAACCGCTGGTGGATCGGAAAAACATTGATTTGGAGACGGTTCTTGAGCCGAATTTACCGCCGATGAAGCAGGACGAATCGAGAATTCAGCAGATTTTGAACAATCTCCTTTCCAATGCGATTAAGTTTACGCCGGAGGGCGGTCGTATTCGGTTGACGGTTCAGCAACTTCCGGCGGTTCCGATTCCGGCAACACCGACACCGGCACCGATTGCCGGAGCGGCTGCCAAAATTCCGAGAAGCCGTGAGATGCTTGAAATCAAGGTGACGGACACGGGGGTTGGTATTTCGGAAGAAGACCAGCAGATTATTTTTGAAAAATTCCGGCAGGGCAAAAGTACGATGACGGAAGGCGATGCGATGAAGCGGGAACATTCCGGCAGTGGTCTTGGTCTTTCGATTGTCAAGGAAATTTGCAAAATGCTCGAAGGCGAGATTTCGGTTGAGAGTCAACTGGGTATTGGCAGTACATTCACGGTTCGGCTTCCTTGGGTGCTGGAATCCAAAGCGCGAGCCGGCTCGGAAATGATGGCGGAAATCCGGCAATTCGCCCAAAACCGTGTTGTCCGGCAAAAAGAAACAACCGTTAATTAAAATTAAAGAAACAATAAATCGGTTAGCGACGGGGGCTTGCCCCCGAAATAATTGATTCATTTCGTACGCTATCAATCAA
Source organism: Planctomycetaceae bacterium (assembly GCA_031274385.1). GTDB lineage: Bacteria > Planctomycetota > Planctomycetia > Pirellulales > Thermoguttaceae > WRKP01. The sequence goes on from JAISQH010000006.1 coordinate 4,012, forward strand.
TTTTGTCCGCAATCAATTTAAGGGGCAAGCCCTCGTCGCTAACGCCAAACGGTTCTTTTTTTGACATTGTGTTACAATGAAAGAACATATTCAACGAGATCGTCGATTTCTTCATCGGATAAATTTTCGATGTTGCCGTGTTTTCCTTTTTTGAAAACATCTTTCATTTCAACATATCGTCCGTCGTGAAAATACGGCGCGGTGCGCCATACTTCCACAAGCGTTGGTGTGTCAAACGTTTTTTGTGCGCTGAATTGGTCTTCACTGCCGACATCGTACATTTTCATATCAGTAAAAAGCGGAGCGGGATGACATGTTGTACAGCCGACTTCACTCTTTTCAAAAATGGTTTTACCACGTTTTGCCCGATCACTTAATTGTCCGTTAACAAGATAGGGACTTGGTAACGGTTTCATATTTCGGGTGTACTCGTCAATAGTGAAACACGGATCGCGTTGCGGCATCGTGAACAAAATGAAACGAAAACCGGTTCGCGTACACTGCATCGCGTGACGCCGATCACCAAGCCACATTGTTGGCGGCGTTTCGTGGCTCAAAACAAGGCTCTTGGTGTTCTTCGGATTCCCTTCACCGTCATGGAGCAAGTCCCAATTCATACCGGTCATGCGCCCGTCAGAATGACAACTGGCACAACTTTGCCATTGCTGTTGACAAAGTGTCGCGTCATTCCAGTACATTTCACCGGCACGCTCTTGGGTCAGTTCCGTTTTTGTGCCAAACGATATTTTTGTAACCGTATTATTGGACAGATCAATCTGACGGAGCGAATCGTCATAATACATCGTAACATAAACCTTTTGACCAACAGAAACGATTTCTCTTGCGCCTTTTCCAGTCAATTTGATTCGTCTTTTGGCTTCGGCAAGAAATGACAAATCGTTCGAAAAATCAATTCCGTCTTCGTTTGTTAATTTTTTGTGCATTGCTTCGGCATCAAGAACAATCATTTCGTCCGTTCCGGCAATCGCAACAAAAATCTGTTTTCCATCGGAAGAAGTGGTAATTCCCCAAGGATTCGCGGCTCCTGATTCGGGATCATCAAGCAACACGGTACTCAATTGATTATTTTCCGTATTGATAATGCTCATTCCGTTGGCGTTCATCCAACCGTTTTCCAGATGATCCGTTACATTATAAAACCGCGAAAGAATATGCGTCAAATAAACGTAACGTCCGTCAGGCGAAAGACAAATATCTGTCAGATTGCAACTGCCGTTCGGCAAACGCAGATGCTCGGTATTTCCTGTAACGGTATCAATTACCGTTACGGAAGACGCAACATTGACCGGTTCATGCGGTTTATCGGGAAAATTATTCGGATCATTGGGAAGGAAATTGAGAACAAAAATTTTCGTACCGTCTTTTGAAGCCACCGCTCCG
>JAISQH010000050.1 GCA_031274385.1 Planctomycetaceae bacterium
TTTGCAGATTGAAATGTCGGCGGAGATGTTCGATGTGAATGTTCATCCAACCAAAATGGAAGTTCGTTTTCTCGATTCGCATCGGGTTTATTCCGACTTTTTGGGAGTGATTCGTGAAAAATTCCTCAATACCGATATGCGCAATCAATTTCAGGTTGAGTCTTCCAAGCACAACGACAGCGGTACGATGAATGATCCAAGAAACGCTCTCGACAGTTCGGCAACCGAAGAAGCACGCAAAAGGATTGATGATTGGTTCGGCAGTCTGGGGCGTGGCTCAGGAACCGCTGCCGAACCCAAAAGTTCCGGTTCGCGTTCCGCAACTTCATCCGGTTTCGATTCGTACCGGCAACCTTCAGTCGGCGCGATGAGCGGGAATGATATTTCGATTGACGCATTGCCGGAATTGCCGGATCGTCCCGCCCTCCCGAATCAGAACGCTCAAACGCTGCCGCCGCAACAAACAGAGCAACAATCGGAACAACAAACAGAACAAAAAACGAAATTTTCTTTTGTTACTGATGGCGACAATTCCTCTTCGGAACATTTGCCGGGCATCATTTCCGACCGGCTTGCGTATTCACCGCAGGGTAAATTTGTTGTTCAACTGCACAATCGTTATCTTTTGCTGGAAACATCGGATGGAGCCGCTTTGATTGACCAACACGCGTTGCACGAACGGATTCTCTACGAGCAAATCAAAGAAAAAATGAACGAAGGGCAACTCGAATCGCAACGGTTATTGGTTCCTGTTCCGATTGATTTATCTCCGAACGAATTAGCGTGTGTGTTGGAGCATCTTGAATTTTTCAAAACATTGGGTCTTCAGGTGGAGCCATTTGGCGGTGATACGGTCTTGATTTCGGCATTCCCGGCGATTCTTTCAAAAACGCAACCTGTTGAGATTTTGATGTCGTTGATTGAACCGATTCTCCAAACCGGCAAGAAGTTGAACCGAACGGAGATGCTCGAAGAAATGCTCCACAGTATGGCGTGCAAGGCGGCAGTCAAAGCCGGTGACCAACTTCGGAGTGATGCGATTGCCCGGTTGATCGAACTGGCGGAAAAAGAAATTAACGTCCACCATTGCCCGCACGGACGCCCTTCCATTCTCGTCTTCACACGTGAAGAACTCGATAGAATGTTCAAACGAAATTAATTTTGTTAGTAGAGAGTAAATCGTTTCTCGAAATTAATTTAAAACCGCCTCATTATATCTAATCTATGGCAACTTCTAAAAACCCATTATTTTACCTAAAAATTACTCGCAAGCCCCTTATTTTTCAATGTGAGATTTGTGAGGAGTGATGTTTTTAGAAGTTCCCCTATTTTATTTGACTCCGCTGGGGTCAAATAAAAAGACAGTATACTCATTCCACTTTAGTTTTCGTTTTTCTTTTTTTCCCGTTCCGTTTTTTGAGTTTCCGACAGACTATCCTCTCAATTTTATCAATCCGAAAAATCGTATTCAGACAATTGGGCAATTGGGGATTATAATAAATGTTCGTTTTATTGTAGGGTGAAATTGATTTTGAAATAACGAAATGATAATGAGTGAATTTGGTACTATAATATCAGCATGGCATCGCCGTAACTGAAAAATCGGTATTTTTTCCGAATTGCTTCCTGATAGGCTTCCTGAATGAGTTCGTCACCGCCGAAGGTTCGTACTAAAATGAGCAGAGTCGATTTGGGTAAATGGAAGTTGGTCAACAACGCATCGACATTCTTGAATTGATAGGGCGGTTTGATAAACAACGAGGTTTCCCCTTCAAACGGTTGCAAATCAGGAGCCGATTCCAAAACTCGCACTGAAGTTGTTCCGACTGCAAGGATTCGACCGCCGGAGGCTTTGCAATTGAGAAGAGCCGATCTTGTTGGTTCTGTCAGCGAACACCGTTCGGAGTGCATTGGATGTTCGTGTAGGTTTTCGACTGTAATGGGTTTGAATGTTCCCATTCCGACATGCAGCGTTACCGAAACAACCGCCATTCCTTGCTGTTTGATGGCATTGAAAAGTTGCGGCGTAAAATGCAATCCGGCAGTCGGTGCCGCAACCGCTCCCGGTTTTGACGCATAAACAGTCTGATAAAATTCCTTATCATCGGAAATCATGCGACCGTTTCGAATATACGGCGGAATCGGCACCCAACCAACCTGTTCCAACGCCGTTAAAGGCTCGTCATCGGTTTGCGGTTTGACAATCCAGGAACCGTCATGACATTTTGTACCGAATTCTAACGCAAAACCGACGTGTCCTTCCGGTGTTTGAAGTTGTACGGTTTCACCGGGTTGGATTTTGCCGCGCGTTTTGCCGATGATTCGCCAAAGCCGATTCGAATCGAACGCAAGAAAAAGCCCTTCCCAGCGTCCGCCGGTTTTTTTTCGGGTTCCCACTAACCGAGCCGGCAAAACTTTGGTGTCATTCACAACAACGCAGTCGTTCGGTTTAAGCAGCGACGGCAAGTTATAAACGTGTAAATGTTGGAATTTACCGGTTTTTCGGTCAACAACCAACAACCGGGCATCAGACCGATTCCGTAACGGCGTTTGCGCAATCAGATCAGACGGAAGTTCGTAATCGTAATGAGATAACATCAGGGAATTGACAAAGAATCGGAAACAGTTGACAATGAACAAATCAACAAATCAAAAAAATCAAAAAATCAAATGAATCAAAAAAATCAAATGAATCGTCGGTATGATTCTAATTAGTTTAGTAAAGGTTTATTACCAATCATTCATTAACTATTGTCTATTGTTTCCGGTTCTTTGTCAATGATCAATGATGGATTCTTCTCCCTTAAAATTGGCGTTTTGTATCACGGAACTTTACATTGGCGGGGCGGAGCGGGCGTTGTGTGAGTTGGCAATCCGGCTTGACAAGACCCGTTTTTCCGTTACTGTTTATTCATTGCAAGCCCGACCGGAAAACGATACCATGTCCTGCGTGCCAAGACTCGAAGCGGCAGGAATTTCTGTTCGGTTTCTCAATATGCACGGCAGGAAGTCGTTTCCGATTGGTTTTTTTCGGTTGCGGAAATTTCTGAAAGAACAACAACCGGATTGCGTGTTATCGTTTCTTTTTCACGCCAATTTACTTTCACGGCTTGCGGCTTGGTCATTGGGAATCAAGCACGTTTTTTCAGGAATTCGTGTTGCGGAAAAAAAAGCCCGATGGCATCTGACGTTTGACCGCTGGACAAGCCGGTTGGTTGAAAAATATGTTTGCGTGAGTCATTCTGTTGCAACATTTTCCGAAACAGTCGGTCGATTGCCGAAAGAAAAAATCGTTGTGATTCCGAATGGTATTGATGTTACGCCATTTTCTTTGCCGGTTGAAAAACGTAACTGGATTATTTTTATTGGTCGGTTGACACAACAGAAGGGAGTTGATTGGCTTGTCAACACGGCTCCTCATTGGCTGTTGAAATTACCGGACTGGAAACTCGTCATTGTCGGCGATGGCGAAGAACGCGATGGTTTATTGATAAGAATCAAATCAGGTAACGATTATGAAGGGAGTGAGTCGAATCAGATTGTGTTGACCGGCTGGCGGGCTGATGCGGCAAAACTTTTAACAATGTCGAAAATTTTGGTATTACCGTCACGTTGGGAAGGAATGCCGAATGTTGTTCTTCAGGCAATGGCTGCGGGAATTCCGGTTGTGGCGACGGAAGTGGAGGGGATTTCGGAATTACTGGGCGAAAATGCGGCAGATCAAACCTGCCGGTTTGGCGACGACAAAATGTTGACAGAGCGAATCCTGACATTGGCAACCGATTCCGATTTGGCAGAACAATTAGGAAACAAAAACCGAAACCGCGCCAAACAATTTTTCTCAATGGAGACGGTGGTTCGGAGTTACGAAGAACTTTTCGTAACTCAGTGAGTATATCAGTCCGTTCTCCGTTCTCAGCTTTCCACTACCCGAATTGCCAATTCGTTAAGTTGTTTTACTGCGACATGGCTGGGAGCTCCGGTCATTAAATCAGCGGCTTTTGCCGTTTTCGGGAACGCAATACAGTCACGAATATTGTCCAAACCGCCGAACAGCATGACCAAACGGTCAAGCCCCAATGCAATACCGCCATGCGGCGGAGCCCCGAATTGTAAGGCGTTCAACAGAAAACCGAATTGTTCTTTTGCTGTTTCCATCGATAACCCCAACAGATCAAAAACCTTCGATTGAATCTGCGAATCATGAATCCGAATCGTGCCGCCGCCCGCCTCAAATCCGTTCAACACAAGATCGTAAGCCTTTGCTCTTACTTTTCCGGGAGCGAAGGTTTCCGGTTCCGTGTTTGTGAGATAGGGTAAATCGCTTTCCAGCGGCGCGGTGAACGGATGGTGCATCGCAATCCAACGTTGCTCCTCCGCGTCCCAGTCAAACATCGGAAATTGCACCACCCAACAGAAATTCATTTCTTTCGGATCAATCAATTTCAACTCCGCCGCCAATCGCCGACGCAACCCGTTTAATACTTTACAGGTTACTTCAAACGTATCCGCCGAAAAAAGCAGAAAATCGCCCGCCTCAACATGAAGCCGTTCCGCCATCTGTTGAAGTTGGGGTTCGGTAAAATTCTTCGCAATAGGTCCAGTCAAGGTTCCTTGCGAATCAACCTTGAGCCACGCAACCCCTTTGGCTCCGAATTGTTCTATCACCCAATTATTGAGACCGTCAATATCTTTCCGCGAATATTTTTCGGCGGCGTTTTTGGCATTGATTGCCCGAACCCGCCCGCCTGAATCCGCAACTCCCCGAAAAACACGGAACTCGGTTTCTTTTGCAATGTCTGTCAAATCAATGAGTTCCATACCGAAACGAAGGTCTGGGGCGTCATGTCCGAACCGTTCCATTGCTTCATCGTAAGCCATTCTGGGAATCGGCAACTTTAATTCCCGTCCCAAAACTTCCTTCATCAAGCGTGCCATAAGACCGTTGATGATTTCGATAATATCTTCACTGTCAACAAAGGACATTTCGAGATCCATCTGAGTAAATTCCGGCTGCCGGTCAGCCCTTAGGTCTTCGTCGCGGAAACAACGGGCAATCTGAAAATACCGATCATATCCGGCAATCATCAGGATTTGCTTATAAAGTTGCGGAGATTGCGGCAAGGCGTAGAATTGCCCTTGAGCCACACGGCTTGGAACCAAATAATCCCGTGCGCCTTCCGGTGTACTTTTACCGAGCATCGGAGTTTCGATCTCAACGAAACCGAGTTCGTCAAAATAATCGCGTAAAACTTTGGTGATTCGGTGCCGCAATAACAATGTTTTCTGCATGGCGGGACGCCGAAGATCAAGATAACGGTATTGAAGCCGGGTTTCTTCGGCAGGCAATTCCGGTGCAGAAGGCTGGAAAGGAACAATCTCAGTACGGTTCAACACGATTATTTTCTCCGCGTTGACTTCAATTTCTCCGGTCGGAATTTTTTTGTTGACAATCCCTTCCGGTCGAAGCCGAACTGTTCCGGTAATTTGAACAACATCTTCCGGGTGAAGCGACCGAACTGTGTTGAACATTTCATCGTTGAGACCTTCTTGCAGAAAAACAATCTGCGTCAAACCGTAACGGTCTCGCAAATTGATAAATAAAACGCCGCTGTGATCGCGAACAGAATCAACCCAACCGGCAAGTGTTACCGGGAGACCAAGATCATTTTTTCGTAATTCGCCACAAGTTTTTGAACGTAACAATGTTGAAACTCCCGTTTTTAGGTTAATTGAAAATTAAAAATTAAAAATTGAGAATTGAAAATTGAAAATTAGGAATTGTTTCGGATTGGGGAAGGAAAATGAAAAAACTATCTTACTGTTAATTTAATGAAATACAACTATCAAGTGATAAAAAACAGCCAATCGTGTGATTGCCGATGTTGTTTGTCAACAGATTTTACAGAATTAGTGGAGAGTGGAGAGTGACGCAAGCGGTATTCACTATCAAACGGTTTGAACGACGCTTGCGTCTTACCTTATTTCCAACCTAATTTTCTTACAAAAACAACCTTAGTAGGCATTGATCATAAAAAAGATCAACCTTATTACCTTATTGGAATGCCTTAATATAGGGAATAAGGTTTTGTTCTTGGGAACATTGGTTGCTACTAAGGTTGTTTTGTTAGGAAAATCAGGTTGGAAATAAGGTTTTGTCAATTTTAAAACCGGCTGCTACAATTCTACTGTTTAGGGCGGGGATAGAGTCTAATAGGGAACAAGTTTATTTTAGGAATGGCAGGAATTTTTTCAAATTTTCAAAATTCGGAATTATGAAATTTTGCTGTTGATCGTTAAGCGTTTTTTAAGTATCCTTGAGAGTTAGTCGCCAGTGCTTGTCAGAAAAATTGGAAAGTAAATTGCTCGCGTCACTAACTACCGTTACAATCCGAACAAAATAGGAATAATTTTTAATTTATCTATTTCATTTATTTTGCTTTTTTGGAAAACCGTGTTATGATGGGATAGCAATTTGTATTCTTCGTCAAATTGATTCGGCGAATTTTTCGGCGAACGGTTCTGTCAATCGTTGATTTCATTTGCCGGAACCGAAAGAGAACGAAAGGATGTCCCAATGAAACGAATGTTTATTTTTTCACTTGCCATAATTTTTTTATTGATCAGTTATTCCGCTGTTGCTGCGGCACCCGAAGCCGATGCGCCCAACGGTAAATCAATCTACAGCAGCCGACCAACCCGATCATTGCGGACATGGTCAGAAGGAACTGCGGTTGCCGATCCGGTTCCGATAAAAGAACAAGCCAGCCCTTCTTATCCGGCTCATCAGGTTCCTCTGTTTAAACCGGCTCCCACTCCACAGCCAACTTACAAATTACAGGAAAATAAGACGTTTTCGGAATTTTCTGATTTTTCGTCAACGGTACCGATTTTGGCTCCGCCGATTCAATCGGATCAAACCGATCATTCTCTTGTTATTGAAAAACCGGCAGAGTCCCCTTTGTCAAGAATTGATATTACCCCAACGCCCGCTGTAAAAACAGAAAGAATCGAAGTTTATAAAAAAACCGATGATTCGTCCGGTTCGAATTTTATTTCGCGAACGTCAACTCAACCGATCTTCGCGGAAGACAGCAAAAATAAACAAGAGAATCAACTTGATGAATTGAACGCCCGATTGGCGAAAATTCAACTCGAAAAACATAACCTGACCGAAACACTCAAATTAATTGAAAAAATTAAATCGCCGGCAACGAAAGCCAAAACGCTTGTTGATCTTGCGGAGTATGTTTCGCGGGATAACAATTATAAAAAGGAAGCCGATCAACTTTATGCTTTGGCTGTTGACGGAATTGATTCTTTAGCCAAAGGCGATCCGATTGTCATCAAAATAAAAGACGATTTGAAAACCGAATCTACGGTTGCGGTTCCGCGAACATCCGGTTCGACGGTTTTCAGCGAACCGAAGAAACCTGCTGAATCAACAAAACCAGCCGAATCAACATCGCCGCGCAAATTTCAGTCAACTCTTCTTGAGGAAGACAAACCGATTGAATTACCGAGACCGAAAACAGAATCCGCCGCAACATCAAAACCGGAAAAATCTTTAACCGAAACGCTTTCCACCGAAATTCCGGCGGCTCCGAATTCTTCGTCGCTTTCTTCGGTTCCAACGGTGAAGAAAACGCCGATATTGCTGGACAACGAACCGGAAAAAGAGAAAACAGAGAAAACATTGACATTGGAAGATAAACTTGATCGTATTGAAAAAGAAACGGTACCGACATTGGCTCCGCCTTCATTTAAGCGTCCCGCTCTTGTTGACGCTTCCGAAAAGCCCAAAGAAGAAAAGAAAGAAGAAAAATTGGAATCCAAAACGCCACGCAGACCATCCCTTTTGGTTACAGAAGAACCGGATACGGGTAAAGAAAAGGAAAGCGTGAAAAAACTCACGGAACCAACTTTTCCGAAATTGCTTTCGCCGGAACCGTCAACGGAGCCATCGCTGAAAGAACCGGAAACAATCAAAACGGAAACAAAACCGGAAACTCCCAAACCTCAACGAAGATCAATGCCGGGAAGAAAAGTAACATTAGAAGAAAACTAATTTTAGT
>JAISQH010000384.1 GCA_031274385.1 Planctomycetaceae bacterium
AATCACTCGCCTTTGCTTCTGACGGAACCAGCAATACCGCCGCTTTTAGCGAAAAAATTTGTTCCAATGCACAAGGAACCGCCGCAGGAACTGTTACTGTTCCTTGTACCAAAGTTAAAGGCGGCATGACACGTTCTGATACAGGACCTGTTATCTATGTCAGTGGTTCACCGAAACCCGATGCTTGTCTGACTGGTGCGTATGGTACTGACCGTACCGAACTTGTGAGTGCCGCTGAAATTTGGAATGGTCAAATTTTGGCTGACGGACGTTCCTTAAATTGTGGTTTCCACACCGTATTGCCTCCCAATTCACCTTCTTGCGGTCACGGTGCGTCCGGTGGCGGAGCTGGAGGATGGGGAATTTCCTCCGTAACAAGTAATCATCGCGGCGGAGTCAACCTGACGATGCTTGATGGCTCGGTTCATTTCATTGCCGATGGTATCGATTGCGGTAACCTTGCCGGAATTCAGGGTGGTCATCAGGAAGGAACCAATACCAGTCCGTGTAACTCTGGTGCCAGTAACTACGGAGTTTGGGGAGCAATGGGAACTCCTCAAGGCGGTGAAAGCAAAGGAATCGAATAACCGAATCGTTCTAAAACTTTCGTAACAATTCAACCGTTTATGCGTTTCGTTTTTAGAGATCGTGTAAACGGTTGAAATATTATAACAATTTAAATCAATCCGAAAGGCATTTTTTATTCACAGTAAAATCCCCTTTTATTATCAATCCAATGACATTCAATAAATTAACGACTTGGTTTATCATTCTGTTTCCGTATTTTGGTTTTGCTTTAACTGGTTGTGACAATCAATCCAAACCGGATGGTTTTCCTAAAATTTACCCTGTTACAATAACAGTAACTCAAGAGGGAAAACCATTTCCAGATGCTCAGATCAGTTTGGAACCGGCAGATGGTTCCAAAAATTGGTCAGTCGGAGGAAAATCAGACCAAGCAGGTAAAGTGATATTGAGAACTTATGGAAAATTCGATGGAGCACCACTTGGAAAATATAAAGTCGTCATTCTTAAGGAAATCAACGAAGGAATGGATACCTATTACGAAGCACTGAATAGAGGTGACAATAACGCCGCCTCCAAAGTCAATGTCTCAATTTTTTCTTTGGTCGAAGCAAAATATAACTCCGCTTTAACAACTCCCATTGAAATTGAAATAACACCAAATCAAAAAACTTTTGAAATTGATGCCGGTTCTGCTGTTAAAGAGCCAAGAAAATTTGTCCGTTAAAAAAATTCTTTGTGCCTTTGTACTCAATAATGCCTAACTTTGTTAGGCATGTAACAGTTATTTTTCTAATGACTTAAAATGAAGTTAAAACCGCCTCGTTAGAGCCGATCTATTGGTAGAAAACGCCTAATAGATTACGTTTACGTGGCAGTTTGATAAAAAGACCAATTGAAATCTTTACACAGTCAATTTGAATTTCGATTGCAGTTTTTCTTCGCCGCTCTTGCTATTTTTTTTCGATCTGGTACTTTAATACGATTCCAATTGAAGTTTCGGAAGTTTTTCGTTCTGCATCTCTTCTGAATTTTCAAACGGAATAAGTATTAAGTATAACGTCCATGTTTTTTCTCATTTTAACCCCCTAAGGAGTTTTACCATGAATCGTATTTCGTTTCGTATTTTCTCGTTACTTGTTTTGCTTTTGCCTTTTCCACTTCTTGTCAATGCCGCCGAACCATTGACGAAACCGACAAAGGCAATCATTTTGCCTGACGGCGCGTTGCATCCCGACGGCATGACAGTGAACCCCAAAACCGGTGACATTATTCTTGCTGCTCCGATCATCGGTGACAAAGGCAACGCTTGGCTTTTGAAAATTGACGCCGAAGATAATGTGTCAAATTATTTCGAACTCCCCGCTCATCCCGAAACCGGACGCGTAACACCGCTTGGCATTTCGTTTGGACCGGACGGAAATTTGTACGTTGCCGACAGCCAGTGTCTGGGCGGTAACCCAAACCACAAATCCCGACTGCTTCGTGTTGTCCATGAAAACGAAAAACCGATTCGCGCGGAAGTTCTTGTTACCGGAATCACTCAAGCCAACGGGTTGGAAATTTTCGGCGATAAAATTTACATTGCGGAAACTCAGGTGGATCCGGCAATTGTTGAAATGCCGATGACCAGCGGCGTTTTTTGTTTCGATCTTTCGGAATTCAAAGGCGAACTTCAAGTCGCCCGGCGAGGTCGTTATCGTACTCATGTTGCAGGCTCGCCGCCGATTTTGCACGTTTTGCCGTATCAGAAAGACCCCCATTTCATTTTCAGTTTCCAAACAACCGACGCCGACCGGAACGGACAACAAAAAGTCGGAGCAAACGGAATCGGACTTTCGAAAGACGGATTGCTTTATGTTGCCAATTTCGGTGACAAAAAAATTATTGAGGTCAAACTCGCCCAAGATGGTAAAACGGTCATTTCAAAACGTGATCTGAATGACGGCAAAGGTCCGAATGAAAGTGTTGACGGTCTCAAAGTTTGTCCGAAAGGTTACATTTTCTTTGCTGATTATGTTGGCAACTCGGTTTGTGTTACCAATCCGGCAAACGGCAAAACAGTCTTGCTTGCCAAGAACCCGCCAAACCCAAACGCCGAAGCCAAAAAATCCGGTGCTTTTGACCGTTGTTCCGAAGTTTGTCTGCGTAACGGAAAACTTTACGTTGCCAATATTGATCTCGAAGACAACAACGCTCCGCATACCGTCAGTGTCATTGACCTAACCGGAATTGATTTCGATGCCCTGCTGAAATAATTCGTAACCGATTTCAGTAGCCATTTGATCATTTTGGATTTTATAGTTAATAGTAGATAGTGAATAGTTTTCGCAAGCGTTAGCGACGGGGGCTTGCCCCCGACGAATATTAATTGATGCGGGCTTTCCTCTTCAATTGATTGCGGACGCAAGCGTACGAAATCAATCATTTCAGTTCGGGGGCAAGCCCCCGTCGCTAACGCGAATTGTGTGGTATAACGAAAATCGGTTTTTCTCGCTTTGAGTGAGGATTTCCTCACTTTGAGCAAGGATTTTCCCGCTCGGAGCAAGAACAACCGCGCTCCGAACAAGGAATCAGGGGAAATATTGGCTGGAATACTCACTGTATGTTCTTTCGTTTTCATAAGAATTGGAAGGGTAAAGAGTTAAAATTCATTCCATAAAAAAACCGGAACGCCATTTCTCCATTGAGAAACGACGTTCCGGTTTTGATATTGTCACAACAACAAGAATTGCTAAGAAACGGTCAAAAACCGTGTTAAAATAAGGGGGGGGGCTAGATGGAGTAAATTAAAAAGAGGCATGATTTAATGGCAACAAAAATAAGATGACGCAAATACAAAAGCAAGTTTCAAAAAATTCTAACAAGCCCAAAAAAAATTACAAGTCCATAGAAAAAAATGTAACAGTCTATTTTGTTTTTCAAGTTTGCGCACAAAGGCACGAAGAACACAAAGAGAATATTTTAGTTTTGTAGTTTTGTCAACAGATTTAACAGATTTTACAGATTCGTTTTTTATAAAAATCTGTTCAATCTGCATAATCTGTTGACAATAATGGAACAAGTCTATTTATTTTTCGTTGCGAATAATGATATAAAAGACGCAAAGAAAATCAATCCGTTTAGTCAAAACCTTCGTGTTCTTTGCACCTTTGTGCGAAACATTAAAAAACAAAATAGACAGTTACAAAAAAAAATAATTTTTTGGAAACGTTCACAAGGTTCGTGTTAGGGTAAAACGTTTCATTTTTGTTTTTCACTGGAAAAAGAAGTTAAAGAAGTTTTTGATCGTGTATTCAATATCGTCATTTTTTTATCTTCTTTCTTTTTGTAAAAAATAACTGATTATTTCTGATTCAGATATTTTTTAACGGTTTCGATCAAAATTTTTCTGTCAACTGGTTTGGAGATGTAATCGTCGCAACCGGCTTCGATTGTTTTTTCGCGGTCACCGGTCAGAGCGTGAGCGGTAATAGCAATGATGGGGCGGTTGTACCCTTGCGACCGGAGCAACGCCGTCGCGTCGTAACCGTCCATCACCGGCATCTGCATGTCCATCAGGATAATATCAAAAAAAAGACCGTTATCAATGTCTTGCGTCACTTTTTGGATGCCCAACTCGCCGTTGCCGGCAATTTCAACTTTGGCTCCGGCATTGCGAAGTTGCGTCGAAATGACCACTTGGTTAATAACCATGTCTTCCACAAGAAGAATTCGTGCGTTTTTCAAGGGTCGATCTTGCGGCGGTTCCTGTTCCGGCGCAACGGTTTTGACCGGTTGAGCAACTTCCAAATCAGGTTGGGGGAATAAATTGACTCTGGATTCTTCCGATTGTTGTTTTTCCCTGAAAACATTGGATTCATGTTTCGACGGCAAATAAACGTGTAACGTCAACGTAAAAACGCTTCCGACATTCAGTTCGCTTTTAACCGCAATATTACCGTCCATTAATTGCGCCAAACGTTTGGAAATACTAAGCCCCAACCCGGTACCGCCGAACTTGCGCGTCGAAGAATTGTCAACCTGCGTGAACGGCTGGAAAAGATGCCTCATCTGTTCAGGAGAAATCCCAATGCCCGTATCAATAACACTGATTTGAAGTATCATCGATTCAGGATAAGATTGCTGCCAATCGGTTGTTGTTTTGGACAAAGTAGGAGAACTCGCGGAATCAGATGGCAAAAAAGTTTCACAATGAACTTCAATTTTTCCTTTTTCCGTAAATTTGATGGCGTTGTCAATCAGATAAATGAGAATTTGCCGCAACCGTGTCGGGTCGCCCAAAATCAATTCAGGAATCGGCTCTTTGTATTTGACGGAAAAATTAAGATGTTTTTCGGTAATATTCGACTTTTCCATTTGCCAAATATCTTCAATCACCTGTTTAATGGACAACGGAACCGATTCGATTTGAAGCAAATTGGCTTCGATTCGTGAAAAATCGAGAATATCGTTAATAATGGTCAACAAATCGCGGCTGCTTTTTCGGATGATTTCCAAAATTCCTTCGGAATTTTCCCGTTCTTGCGGTTCGCAGTTTTGGACAAAGCGTTGCATCAGAATGTCGGTGAACCCGACAAGAGCGTTCATCGGTGTGCGAATTTCATGGCTCATGTTCGCCAGAAAATCATTTTTCGCTCTGGTCGCCGCATCCGCCGCCTTTTTGGCTGTCACCAATTCACGATTGGTTTCCGTCAGCCGTGAAACGGCACGCTGCAAAATCGCAATTAAATAGATTGATATGAGATAAAGAACAAGAAGCAAGATCAGGGATTGCGATGTTGTCAAGCGGATTTGCCCGACCATTTGATCCCATTTGTCAACACGAAAATCAACCCCCAAAATCGCCTCCACATATTCGGGATTTTCCGGGTCGCGAAGCGGGGCAACGGCGGTGACAAAGGTGGTGCCGTATTGTGTTGAAGTGACGTTTTCATCCAATGTGATATTCCCGTCAAATCCCTTTTGATAAATCTCAAACCATTCGTTATAAGGTTGATAAAGATTTTCACCGACTTCCGTGTGTCCTTCAATTTTATTGTCCCGATTAATATCGGATTCGCAACTG
This sequence comes from Planctomycetaceae bacterium, assembly GCA_031274385.1. Taxonomy (GTDB): domain Bacteria; phylum Planctomycetota; class Planctomycetia; order Pirellulales; family Thermoguttaceae; genus WRKP01. Next base: position 5,594 of record JAISQH010000384.1, read on the forward strand.
ACAATCCAATAAACGGCGTTGGTTTTGTCGTTTCGGCGGCGTAAAGTGTAGATGTAAGCCACAATGGGAATGTCGCGGCACCATTCCGCATGGAGGTTCAGGATTTGGCGGTACACCGGGTCATTCGGCGATGTTTCCGGTGAAATTTTGGCGTGTCCCATCGTTTCTGTTGCGGCGGCAAACGAACGTGTCATACCAAGCAGCATGTTTTTCCATGTTTCGTGAAACACCCGCTCTTCATGGTAAGCCCGCCAACTTCCGACAATAAGAATCATCAGAAAAAAACACCAGATCCCCAACAAATGAGGAAGACGATACTGATTCCGAAAAAGCCAAACGCTGATCGCGGTCATACAAAAAACCGCCGCCAAAACAATGACCAAAAGATTCCATTGGAAAATCTGGCAAAATAAATTACAACTCGGAAAAACCATAAAAGACATAAAACAAATTCAACATCAAATGTTTTACACAAACTACAAAAACGGTGACTTATTTTTCATCATCCTCGCAAACATTCTACCATGAAAACACAAAGAAAACACGCAGCATTTTTCAAAAATACAAAGATTATTGAAATTGCGAACGCCAAACGATCAATATTCAACCTCCGCAAGGTCAAATTCATTCATGGTAAAAAATAAAAGAGACCGTTATTCTTTCGCTCTGCGAATTTTTTTCTCCTTTCCTTTTTTCTGTAAAATTTCTGATGATTTCGGATTTTGTGGGAAACGATTTTAGTCGCGCTAGCGACGTTATTATGCATAACCGGCGGTGTAGCGCAGCGCAACCGCCGGACAACGCCCCCACCCATCATCAAGTCGCGCAGCGATGGCATTATCAAAAGCAGAGTTTAGGGAATGAGACGAAGATGGGCCTCGATAATGTCGTCGCTGCGCGACTTTGTCGTTGGGGGAGACTCGATCCGGTGATTGCGCTGCGCTCCATCACCGGTTATGCATGATGCCGTCGCTGCGCGACTATTGAAAAAATGTA
>JAISQH010000145.1 GCA_031274385.1 Planctomycetaceae bacterium
TTTTTGAGAATATCCCTTGAATAAAATTAAAAATAAACACGCTCAAAAACAGAACAAGTTAAAACCAACCTTGAATTTCTTTGCGTCTTTGCGCGCAATCTTGAAAAACAAAATAGACAAGTACGTTTTACCATGTTGAATGTTGAAAGTGGAAACAAAAATTTTCCATTTTCCATTATCAATTTTCAATGACAATGCGATACCGTTACAGAATTTTGATTTTTCTTGGAATGATGATTCTGCTGGTTCTCAACCGGTATTGGCATCATGCTTATCCGATGATTTGGTCGCCGTTGCTGATTCCGATTCAATGGTCAGGTGCGGCGTTGTTTCTTGCGTGTTTTTGTTTCTGGAAACACCGGATTCTTTGCAGAACAATTTGTCCGCTTGGTTTTTGTTTCAATGTGATTGGTCAAGTACGGAAAAAAGTAACCGGCTCAAACCGGTTAGCACATTTTTTTGTAACAATTCCAAGAATTGGTTTTTTTCTTGCTGTTTTTACCTGGTTTGGATGTTTGGTTGGAGTGAGCGGTTTTCTTTGGCTTGATCCGTTTGTCTTATTTGGTTCGCTGTTTCACGGTCAATCGCCGCTTCTTATGTTTTGTGTTGTCCTATTAATTGTTTCGTGGTTCGCGCCGACATTTTGGTGTCGGCATCTTTGTCCGCTTGGCGGAACACAAGATATTTTGTACAGTCCTTGTGCTGTTTTTCGGCGTCGTTCAAAAATTCAACAATTGGAACGACGCCGTTTTTTATGGTTTGGTTGTGAGTTGGTTTTTTTCGGAATCTTGTTTGAATGGAGCCGTTATTGTACTAAAAAAACCGCCGATTCTTTTCTGATTCGTCCGCCCGGAGCGGTTCGGGAGAGGTTATTTTTGTCACGTTGTACACGTTGCGGAGCCTGCGTGCAAGCCTGTCCAACCGCATTATTGAAAATTCGGTACAATAAAACACCGATTCTCAATTTTGGTACACCTTATGCGGAGTTTGATCCGGCGTGGTGCAAGGATCAATGTACAATATGTGGTCAGGTTTGCCCAAGCGGTGCTCTCCGAAAAATATTGCCCGGCGACAAAAAGAAGGTCAAACTGGGTCTTGCCGTTCTTACTTTTGAACATTGCCGGCTTTACGATGATCGGGAATGTAGCATTTGCGGACGAGAATGTCCGTTTGAGGCAATTACTTTCGAGTGGTCTGAATCGGAATATCGCAAAATACCGGTTATTGATTCTGAAAAATGTACAGGTTGTGGTCGTTGTGTTGTTTCCTGCCCCGTCGAACGCAGCACAACAAAACCGCTCAACATTTTTTGCAATAAAAATAGAATGGACGCAGAAACGTAAAAATCACAAAAGTAACAATAAAAAACGCTTGATTTTTGATGTTTTTTTGAAATAGTTGAATAAAATATATTTTTGTACAAGATCAAAAAAACTCAAAATTGACCAAAAAATGACCAAAAAATGAGAAAAACGTGGAAAAACAAGAAAAGTTTGGTTTAAAATTTTGATTCTCCCGCGAGTTCGCGGGGAGAACCAGAAAAAAAGGGGGCTTTTGTGACTGCCGGAAGTATATCATGCTGACTCCGATAAAACTAAATTTCGAACGGAAAGTAAAATCTGTTGCTTTAACGATTTTTACCGTACTGTTAATTGGGGCTGGAGGGGCTGGGTTTAATCAAAATGCCTATGCCGAAGATGAGACGCCGGAAGCAATATCCGTAACGGCAGGAACTGCAATTGATCTACCAAACACCGTTATTAAAGCAGCAGTCATTCTTACCAAAGATGGCAACAAAACGTACACTTCTTCTGATACTACGGGTACGCCGTACAACAACACCGCTGGTGTAGTGTTGGGCGGCTTGGTCTTCGTGAAAGTGAGAAGAGCGGACAGATTGCTGGAACTCTTAGTGTTGGCGATATTACTGTTGCAGGAACTGACATAGCGACTGGTTTCTTCCTCACAAACGGCAACGCCAATGACGCTAACACTGACGCCCCGAAAATCACCGGCACAACCGCAAGTATTAGAATGGACGCAATCGCCAATGGGACAACCGCCGGTGATACTGTCAATCTTAATGCAACAAATTCAGATGGAAGTGCTTGGAACAATGTCGGTGCAGCATTTACTTTGGAGGGAGTGGAAAAATTTAGTGTTTCAAATAATGCCACACTACGCACTGACAGCAAACGCGGTACGGCAACACCAACAGGTACAGAAACCATTACAACGGAAACCGAAGTTGCCGAATACGTAACATTAACGGTTGACTCGAAGTTCTTCAATGGCGGTATTCAGGAGAAAACCGATAAAGGAATGCTCATAGTTTCCGGCGGTTTTACTACTCCGGGAGAATACACGAGCAATGCGGGTTATGTCGAAAAACTTCATATTACTGGCGGAACATTCGAATTGACAGGTTCCGATGATGATCGAGGTTATCTTGTTGTTACAAGTACTGACGAGGATGCCGTCAAAATTAGCGGCGGCGCAACATTAAAAGTCTCTGAAGCTGAAAACTCCGAATTTCCTGTTGGAATCTTTTCAGCAAGTCACTACAACAGTTTGGGACTTGGTAGTAATGATAAAACAGATAATTACAACATTTATGAAGACACATCTCCCGTCAATATCACTGTTGACAATGGAATTCTTGAAATTAATCGTAGTGTTGAAAGTGCCGAGTTGTTTGCTTACATCGGTGCAGGCGGAGTAATTGTCGATGTTGCTGAAAACATGAATTTACGTATCGGCGATGTTACTCTTACTACCGGTATCACTTCTAATGCAGAACCTATCGTTACAAAAAAAGGTAAAGGTATGTGGAAAATCGAACATGGCTTTGATCTTCGTACAACAACAGAAGATGACCAGTCTTTTCAAGGAGTACTCAATGTTAAAGCAGGAACCGTTGTATTCGATGCGGGAACAACAAGTTACATGAAACAACTTGAAATTTCAGGCGGAACAGTTGAATTGGTTGGAGGCGGTTCAAATCCGGGAGAAGGCGCAACAATTATTTTACCCGACAATGATGGTAACAACATTACTCCAGACGCAATTTATATTCATGGCAATGGAACACTTAAAATCAACGGCGATAACGTCGGACTTTTGAATCCAGCACAAGCTGCATTGTACAGTGGTGACTATGACGATTCGCAAATTCACAATGTTCCGCTTGGAATGACCATTGATGGCGGAACGGTTGTTGTAACAGGAGACAATGAGTTAATTGCGCCGGGATTGTTTTTGTACATTGGCAAAAATGGAGCCACAATTGATATTGATGATGTTGATACAACAAACGGACAAGATCGTGCCGTTGTCGGTAATGTTGGTTTAGTTAGGAGGTAGTTCTGTTGTGTTGACCAAGATGGGAGCCGGAAAATTAGAAATTCAGTACGATTTTGATCTCGGCGGAGGAACAGTCAATATTGAGAAAGGAACATTTGAAGTAGATACCGCAAACGGTTCCACCTACGAAGAGATTGATTTGAATGTCAATATCCATATTGCAGACGACGCCGAGTTCATTATCAGCGACGTAGAATACGGGAGTTCACTAAAGAATGTTACGATAAACAATCTTACCGGCGGCGGCAATTTTCGTTTCGGTAAAGGAAGTATAAATGAAAACGACACAATAAACGGCATAACACTCCATGTTAATGTAACCGATGGCGAGTTTAGCGGTACTATTGGTAACGCGGTCACATCAACAAAGAATATTCTTGATGTGAATTCTGGAACATTGAAGTTGACCAACTCTAGTCCGTTCAACAACGAAAATGGAGCAGTTGCTGTTAATATTAGCACAGACGCAGCACTGGCGTTGGATCGTTCTGAAATTGAGGAAGATAGTTACACTTTCGAACAGAAACGGACTGGTAATGGTACGTTGCAAGGAACACAGAACGCAAAGACTGATAAATTCAGTTTCGGTAACAATGTCGGAAACGGCTTTGAAGGAATTTTTGAATTGGCAAAAGGGACGATTGAATTTGAAGGCAAGCCAAATAACAATAATGCTAACGCATTGACCAATGCAACGTTAAAACTGAACGGAGATTCAACAGCAGCTGTTAAAAGTAACAGCACGATTGGCAATCTCACAACCAACGGCGGAACCGTCAAATTCACGACCAACGAAATTTTACCGGCACAAAAACAACTGACGGTGACAAACCTTGACTTGAGCGGAGGCGTGACGATTGACATTGGCGACCCCGACAGTACAAGTAAGATCAATACCGCAGCAGGTGGCAATCAAAACATTTTCGATTTTGCCAATGATAACAATAACTCGTACTTACTCATCGAAGCAACCGAAACTATTCAAGGTGACGACGAAAATATTACACTAATAACAGAATCAAATAACGAACTGTTGCAACAATTGTACGGATTGAAAAACGATGCCGCCAGACAAGAACAATTTGAACAAATTTTGTTCCAACAACTCGGTCCCGAACTGGCGGCAGACGCCGTTCAATTGGGTTTATCACGTCCTTATGTTCAGGTTTTTAACCATGTCCGCGAAACCGGCGGCGTTTCCAATATCAGCGCAGGGATCGCGTTACACGGTCAGAACAGACCCGAACCCCGTTACGAACTCTGGCTCGAAGGTTATTATCGTAGCGAAAAAAAATTACCGGTGACTCCGCTGCCAGCGGTTACAAAAACAGTCGGGGAGGTCTGTTCACCGGTATCGAACCCCGATTGGGGCAACGTGTGAGGACTGGTCTCGTTTTCGGTTACGGTAATCCGCACGTTACAAATAACATCGAACGTATCGTCGCCGATGACTTGACGCTGGGAAGTTATACGAAAGTAGATATTTGTTACGGACTTGCCCTCAGCGGCTTTCTTGCCTACGGTAACAAAAACTATAAATATCGTCACAATTCCAGCCAAACCACCTACGGCGGCGATGCCATGTCGGTCAGTCTGGAATTGTCCCGCACCTGGTTACGGTACAGCCGCCTGCAACTCTGCCCGACTTTTGCCGCCGATTTTCAAAAAACATGGACAGACGGTTTCACCACTGCCGATACCGATCAAATCATCGAAAAAAGCAGTATCGATCAAACGGTGTTACGAATTGGTTTGAACTCGCAGTTTCAGGCGTTGGAACGACTCAATTTGCGCACAAGATTACAGTACGGTTTTCAGGTCGCAGGCGATTTGTCAGCTCCGTCAAAACATCTTATGTCGCGAATCTCGACGCCAGCAGCGTCTTGACCGGAGTTAATCTCGGACGGAATATGCTCAATATCGGAATCGGTGCTGACCTTTACACCACTGCCAACAAGCATACGCGAGTCTTTGCCGATTACGACTTCGATCTCGGAAAACATTCCACCGCACACACCGGACAATTCGGATTCGTTACAACATGGTAGATTGTTAGTGAAGAAGGTGCGTTTGAGTGACAATAAGTGAAAAGTCGGTACAACATCCGAAACAATCAGGATTTTTTATCTGACTCCAACGGAGTCACCCTAAAATAGCCGTATGTTTGCGGTACTCCGCCAACATACGGAGCGGAAGATTAATAATCAAATGACCCTGAAAGGGTCGCCCAATCAGAACATTGGGAAACCCTTTCAGGTTTTTTTGTTGTCCATTTTCTGTTCCGGGTGTTGGCGGAGTACTGCCAACACCCGGCTATTTTAGCGTGACCCCTTCGGGGTCAGAAAGAAAATAGAA